>DAOUSQ010000007.1 GCA_030627145.1 Syntrophomonadaceae bacterium
ACCGCAGGTCCCCAATCCAGAAAAAGCCGCGGCAATCCAAAAAATCCGTGTGTGAGCGTAGCGAACCCGCGTCTATTAACAAAATAAAAAGGAAAGCGTTAGCTTTCCCACAGAAACTATTCTCTATTCACTATTCTCTAGTAGCTCATCTACCAATTTTTCTCTTAGCGTATCAATAGCTTCAAAATCCATAGCAGGGATATAATAAGACTCCAGTTCATCATGATATTCTTTGGCAGTTTGTATAAATGAAACAGCTTCTTTTATTCCAGAATCAACCCTGTCCCGAGCATTAAATATAAGCTTTGCATAGGAATCAAACACAGATTTCCTGACAAGCTGGTTAAAATCTAATAGGCGTTTATAATTGCTTCCATGCAAAACCCTTGAATAGTAAAAGAATTGTGAGGATATGTTGACCAGAGCTGCTCTGGTATCAGGTAAAAGAATAATATCGATTTCATCTGGATCAAATGGGTTGTGGTAAACTTCTGCATAAACATTATACAAGTTAATCAAATTTAAGGCATAATTAAAAAGCCCTTGTTGTCCGGTACCGGGATCTCCTTTGATAACGAATAATGCACAGTCGGAATCAATAATAGTATCAACTTTACTGACCATTCCCTGTGGGGTAATAGCACCTGCAAAAAGATGACGTGGTTTATTAGATGAGGCTTTTGCATCCTGTAAAAAATCTTCAGTAAGGGCGAGGATATTTCGATTAACAGCTCTTTTATCCCGGGCTTCTTCATTATATGATTTCCATTCATTATATGCCAGACTGGTTTCTTTCAAACGGTTATAAGCCCGGTCAAAACAGTGAGAGATATTTTGGGTAAGTTCAATAACTTCATTGCGATTAAATGCTATTTCATCTCTGTTCCAGAATTCGCCCAGATTTATTATTTCATCTACAGCACCGGGGAAACGGGGATCAACTGTATGCGGTGCGGTTCCATCAAGGAAACAATATTGTTGATTTCCGATTACCAGTCCATCAAGAGAATTATTATCTGATGAACACCAGTGGTATTCCAGGTCCAATCCCTTTTCCTCAAAAGCTTTTCCCAGCTTCTTCATAAAAGTTGATTTTCCAACGCCGGGTCCGCCTTTAAGAATAATTTTACGTTTAACGTCCGGTGATACAATATAGTCATAAAAAGAATAAAAGCCGTAACAGGTATTGCCTCCGGGATACATATGTCTTATTCTGGCCAATTTAATACACCCCCCAGAAAAAATAATAGGAAATAATAGGTGATACAAGGTATTTCCCTATATGTTAAATATATGTCTTTTTCTCCTGTAATATAACGGCAAATTCTGAGGCAACTGGGGGGAGTTATTAATCCGGGCTTTTATTGGATTTGTTTTTGAATCCGGATTCATCAAGCTGGGTTTTGATTTGGCCTTTTATATCCGAAATAAACAATTTATACAGCTCTTTTTGTTCTTTTAGTTCTGATTCAGTAAGTCCACATGTTTTCTTCTTATGTGCAAGCTCATTTATGCGTTTCAGCTGTTCTTCTTTCATTTAAATACCTTCTCTTTCCGGTAGATTAATAACTGCTTTGAAAATAACAGTAACAGTCGATCGTGGCTTAACTTTTTTCTTTTTGTACCAATACTTTAAATTTTATCGCATTCTGGACAACTGATTCCACTGTAAAAACCCTGTTATTTTCTTTCGTAGGGGAGACTTCAGTCTCCCTGGAACTTAGAATGCCAATTCTTCCATAAAAAACGAGGAAGCTGAAGTATCCGCTATAGATAATATAAAAAATATTTAATAAAGCAGGATTTTGAAAAAATTTGTAGAAAACAAAAATTGAGAACTTTAATAATTTTCTTATTCAAGTAATTTCGAGACCTGTTACCTACAGTAATTACTACGGTATCCGGTCCGATGGGTATAGCTGGAAACGGCTGTGCCTCCCGTGTTTGGAAAGAAGTTACTGGTTGTGCTTATGTTGTGCTTATATGGTACAAACTGTCTTTTACGGGAGGTAGTTTGTACCTTTTTATTTTCGTAAATTGACGCGGATTTTGCACGCGGATTAATATGAGAGCGGCTTTTATTAGTCTTCGAGCCTGTTGACCTACGGTAACAGCTATGGACAGCAGGCCGATAGGGTATAACTGGAAACGGTTATGCCTCCCATTGTGGAAAGAAGATTTTTGGCCAGTGGCAGTATGGAAATGCAGGCGAAATACAGGGTGCTTATATACTGCCACAACAGAGTAAAGAAAAAAGACGGAAGCAGATTCAAATTACTGTAATATTGCAGTAATGCATTTTCTATTCTTACTTCCGACCTCTGATTTTTACTACGCCAGGATCGACTTTTCGTTTCTGGCTTTTTTTGTTGGGAAATTAACGTTGGCTTTGCCCTGATCAAGGAACTTTTCTACAACCCCTTCAGGGCTATGAGGTTTTATTTATAGAGTAGTTTACCGGTAAAGAGAAAGACGTAAGAAATTATAACTATGCCTCACAACTCACCGGGCTAAGACTTTGACATGAGAGGAATTGGATGTAATGTATTGGAGCAGAAAATGTATTGAATATAGCATAACATTGCTGGTTATTATTGCAATTAACTTTTTTGCCTGCCGGCTTTTACCTGGTGATCCATTTTACTATTTAAGCCTGGACAGTGAACTTGGGTACAGCGATGTAATAATATCCGAGGAAACCCATGATAAATTAATAGAGTATTATGGCCTGGATCTACCTGTTTACAGCCAGTTTTTTCGTTTTTTAGTCAATCTTGTCCATGGTGATTTGGGCTGGAGTATCTATCATAATATGCCTGTTAGTAAATTGATAATGGGATCACTACCATGGACTTTACTCTTAATGGGTACTACATTTATTATTGCCAGTTTCCTGGGGATTTTAATCGGGGCGAGTTCAGCGTGGAAAAGGGATAGCCTTTTTGATAAATTTAGTCTCAATTTTATGATAATTTTGAACCGGATTCCATCTTTCATTATTGCTATTTTCATGCTTATTTTCCTGGCAGCAAAATTAAATTTCTTTCCCCTGGGTGGGGCTAGGACTTCCTATGGGTCTTTTTCTTCGAATTTTTCCTATTTATCTGATATTATATGGCACTTGATTTTGCCTGCTATAACTTTGATTATTGCTGAACTATGTCATCCTTTTCTTTTAACCCGAAATACTATGGTAGGGATTATAAAAAAAGATTATGTATGGGCAGGCAGGGCCAGGGAACTTCTTTCCCAGTGTAAACTGCCGGCTGAAAAGCATTATTCTTATCCGGTACATCTCAGTGGAGGAGAGTTGCAGAGAGCTTTAATAGCTCTGACGCTGGTAAATGAGCCTGAAATTCTTGTATTCGATGAACCTACAAACGGCCTGGATCCAAGGACGAAAAAGGAAATAATTATTTTATTACGTCAAATTATGGATAAAAAATCAGGGATAATTGTTTCCCATGACTTTACAGTTTTAAAAGAACTTTCCCATCGTATAGGGATACTGTATGCTGGACAGTTAATTGAAATGGCTGATAGTAAAAGTTTTTTTAATAATCCCAGGCACCCCTATAGCAGGGCTCTTTATAGTTCTTTTAACAGTTTGGAAACCGCCCGGGAAATAACTGCTATTCGGGGGAAAATGTATGATGCAGAAGAACGGCAGGAGGCCTGTGTATTTGCTGGTCGGTGCACACAATCAATAGAAGAATGTTTTAGAGAAAAACCGTCCCTGGAAATATCAGGAGATAGATTCCTGGCTTGTCACCGGGGGGGCGTTGTTGACCTGCTCAAGGGCAGCAATCTTTCTAAGACCTATTTGCTTTCAGATAAGCTGCTAAAAAAAAGCAGTGTTCAGGCATTAAAAAACGTGAATATTCATATTGAAGCCGGGGAAGTTGTAGCTCTGGTAGGCGAGTCAGGGGCAGGTAAGACAACCCTGGGGAAAATTATTGCGCGGCTTTTGAAAAAGGACGAAGGAGAAATAATCTTTGACCATACGGTAAGTCCGCTTGATGTACAGTATATCTTCCAGGATCCTAGGGGAGCCATTTCGCACCGCTTTACAGTAACGGAAGCAGTGGCTGAGCCGCTTGATATTCGAAAAGAAGTAAATGCAGAAGAAAGGAAACAGAGGGTGCAAAAGATGCTTTTACAGGTTGGTTTACCTGCTGATGAGATATTTTGCGAAAAGCATTGTTTCCAGTTAAGTTCTGGGGAATTGCAGAGAATTGCTATTGCCAGGGCACTTATTGTTAAACCGCGTATAGTTGTTGCCGATGAACCGACCTCCAACCTCGATCCCAGTGAAAAAGCCAGAATAATAAAATTATTACTTGCTTTGCAGAATGCAAATGGAATGGGTTTATTGCTTATTACTCACGACATGCTGGTGGCCAGAAAAGTGAGTCGGCGAATTTATGTCATGCGAGAAGGAGAAATAGTGGAAGAGGGGTTGAGTGAAAAGCTGCTGGCCTGTTCTTGCAACCTCTATACCCGGGAGCTAATGGGGCAGGTAAATAGTGAGGCATAAGGGGTGAGGTGTCAGATGTTAGGAGTATGCGTTATGGTGCCCCGTATTATTTATGAAGTAAAAGGAGTGATAAAGATGGGAAATCAAGGTGAACATAAAAATGCTATTAATACAGACCCACAACGGATGCTCAAAACTGCTCTAGGAGATTTTTCCTATATTTACCCGATTCTTGCAGCGCAAATTCTCGATGATTATGGAATAAGGAATGGTAAATGCCTGGATATAGGAGCTGGACCGGGTTTACTGGGCATTGAAATAGCCAGACAGAGCAATCTAAAAGTAACTTCCCTTGATTTATCACCGGAAATGGGTGAAATAGCCTGTAAGCTGGCCAGGGAACGCGGGGTACAGGAACGTCTGCAAATATTAAATGCTGATGTTCAGGCCATACCTCTGGAGGATAATTATTTTGATCTGATAGTGAGTAGAGGCTCTTTTATTTTCTGGTCCGATAAAGTTCAGGCCTTAAAAGAAATCTACCGGGTATTAAAACCGGGAGGAGTAGCCTATATAGGTGGAGGTGATGGAAGAAAATGGCCTAAAGATATAAAAGATAAATTAAAAAAATTAAAGTACAGTATAAAAATTCCGTTAAGAAATAGACTTTCCAGGAAGTGGCAACAATTTAATTTTTCCTTTACTTACTGGGAAAAGGTGTTGAAGGATGTCGGAATTGAAAATTATCGTTTAATAAATCGTCATTTATGGATTGAAATAAAAAAGACCATATAAAAGCTGATCTCCAGATGGAGACAATCTTTTTAATAAAAATGAAAGAAGGTGTTCTAATTGCGTTTTGTTATTGTAACAGGTACTCCAGCCGCAGGGAAAACTTCAGTTATGACACATACGATTCGCCATTTGCTGGCAGAAGGATTAACTGTAGCTGCCTGTAAGATTGATTGCCTTGGGACCTCGGATGACAGGCGTTATAGCAGCCTGGGAATACCGGTAGCGGTTGGCTTAAGTGATTATTTTTGTCCAGACCATTTTTATGTAGCAAATCTGGAGGAAATTTTTTGCTGGGCTGAGGGACAGGAAGTAGAAGTTCTGGTCCTGGAGACAGCCGGATTATGCCACCGCTGTGCTCCGGCCATAGAAGGGTGTCTTTCTATTTGCGTGATAGATAACCTGAGTGGTATTGATACCCCAAGAAAGGTTGGACCAATTCTAACTACCGCAGATGTTGTTGCGGTAACCAAAGGAGATATTGTCTCCCAGGCAGAAAGAGAAGTATTTCGCCGTAAGGTAGAACTGGTAAATTCCAGGGCTAGGATTATAGAAGTTAATGGCCTTACAGGTCAGGGGTCTTTACGTATGAAAAAAGAAATCCTTGATAGTTCACCCGTGGATAGAATTGAAGGGAAAGAACTCCGCTATTCCATGCCGGCTGCAGTCTGTTCCTATTGCAGCGGAGAAACGAAAATAGGCAGTACTTACCAGATGGGGAACATTAAAAAAGTAGATTTTGGGAGGAAAATCAGTGGTTAAAAAAATAGGTATTTTAGCCGGACAGGATAAAGAAGGTAACCCGGAAGAGATAAAAATGCTGGAAGTTCAAGCTGGCGAAGTACTGGCGGTTGTGGGGCCTACGGGTTCAGGGAAAACTCAGCTTATTTCTGATATTGAACAGTATGCCGCAGGGGAAACCCCTTCCCGGCGTCATGTTCTGATAAATGGCCTCGCGGCAGGTGATTACGACGGGTTATCTCTACGTCGCCTGGTAGCCGAAGTATCACAGAATATGAATTTTGTTATTGATATGTCTGTAGAGGAATTTCTTTTAATGCATGCCCAGATAAGGGAGATTAAAGAAGCAAAAGTAATAGTAAAAGAGGTAATAAGGATAGCCAATGTACTGGCCGGGGAACCCCTGTTACCCGGTGATAACATTACAGTTCTGAGCGGGGGACAATCACGGGCCCTTATGGTTGCAGATGTTGCTCTGATAAGTAATGCTCCGGTGGTCTTGATTGATGAAGTTGAAAATGCCGGCATCAACCGACTACAGGCGATGGACTTTTTAGCCGGTCGGGGTAAAGTTGTAATGGTTGTTACTCATGATCCTATGCTTTCCCTGATGGCAGACAGGCGAGTGGTAATGAAAAATGGAGGGATGTTAAAACTACAGCAGACCACTCCGGAAGAAAAAGAGGTGCTCAAGCAGCTTATCGAAGTTGATAAAGAACTGTCTGGCCTGCGGGATACTCTTCGGCAGGGTGGGACTATCAATAAAAAAAATAGAAAAACTTTACAGGAGGAGGTGCTCTTCTAATGGCCAGCATTATTTTGAATTGTCCGGTAAATACCCGGCGGAGCTTTAGTGAGATGTTGAAAGGATTTACTCGAGAATTAGAGGAGAAACACGGGATAGATATCGGTATTAAGGTTCAACAAAGACCCGATGATCCCCTTTTACAAAAGGCTATTGAGGCAGGAGAAATTCCAGATCTGGTCATTGCCCATGCAGTTAAATTAGTTGATCTGGGAAAGGAAAAAATAAAGGAATATTTTCAACCATTGCCCGACCGATTCCCAGTACGCCAGGAAATGATAGAAAAGGGCTTTGTTGATCCTGCTGCTTACTTGAACAGCTTTGCTATCGTACCTTTTGTAATTATATATAACCGCCGGTTAATAAAAGATAAAGACCTTCCCAGGACATGGGAAGAATTAATTGATTCTAAATGGTGGGGTCAGGTAACAGCTCTTTTTGCTCATCATGTTGTTTCTAGACTGGCTCTTGATTTCATAAAATACCATTTTCCTGATAAATATGAGGGTTTTGCAGCTAATACATATTTTTCTAAGAGTCCACAGGAAACGGTAATTGCCGTTGACGAAGGAAGATATCCCCTGGGAATTATGAATATATCTTTCGCCAGATTCTCCCGTAATAAAAATGTGGGCTTTATCTGGCCTGATGATGGTGCTCTCTGCAGTCCCCAGGTAATGGTTTTTAAAAGGAATGTAGATGAGAGGTTGTTGGCAGTAGGAGATTTTTTAATGTCTGCTAAAATGCAGGAATTCTTCCGTGGTCAAGATTTTATTCCTGCCTGTCCAGAAATAGAAATGTCGCCAGATGTATTAAATAATGAATGTAATTTTTGGTGGAAAGGATGGGATAATTATTTTCAAGTATTGCTAAAGAAATAAAGAAAGGAGAGATATTATGCCAAAACCGTATGCAGAGCTTATGCCTATTTATCCCCTGCTGGCCCAGCAATTCCTGGATGATTATGGGATAAACCAGGGACGGTGCCTGGATATTGGAACCGGGCACGGTTATCTGGGAATTGAGATTGCCAAAATCACAGAACTGGAAATGTATTTCCTGGACATTGATCCAAAGTGTCTGAAAATTGCCGAGGCCAATGCCAGGGAAGCCGAATTACAAAATCGTGCCTATTTTTTGCCGGTCAATGTAGAGGAAATGCCATTTGCTGATAATATGGCTGATTTAATTGTCAGCCGGGGTTCACTGTGGTTCTGGGAGGATCAGGTCAAAGGCTTGCAAGAGATTTACCGGGTACTGAAACCTGGTGGTGTTGCTGTAGTGGGAGGAGGATTGGGCAGGTACATACCGGAGAGTATGCGTAAAAGGCTGCTGGCAAGCAGGAAAAAATGGTTGGCTGAAAGGGGAGAGAAAAGGCCGGGTGAACAGGAACTAAAAGCTCTGGTGGAACAGGCTGGAATTCCTGATTACCGCCTGGTAGCTGATGTGCCTGGAGAAACAGGCAGATGGATAGAGATCCATAAATCATAAGGCGAAAAATTACTTAACCCTTAAGAAAAAGGGGGTGATAGAAATTAAGGAGCAAACGAAATGCAGAGATACCAGCTGTAATAATTTAAATGGAATGCTGAAAATGGCCCAGGAAGATTTTGCTTATATGTACCCTCTCCTGGCCGAACAGATGATTAAGGATTATGGAGTGAAATCAGGGAAATGCCTGGACCTGGGTGCAGGACCTGGCTTTTGGGGTATTGAACTGGCCAAAAAAAACCAACCTGGAAGTAGTGGCAGTGGACCTTTCTTCCGGGATGTGTGACATAGCCAGAAAAATGGCCCGGGAACATGGAGTATCTGATAAGCTCAAGGTGCTGCATGCCGATGTCCATGAAATGCCTTTTGAAGATAACTGGTTTGACCTGATTGTAAGCAAAGGTTCTTTTATATTCTGGGATGAACCGGTAGAAGCATTCAAAGAAATATACCGGGTTTTAGCCCCGGGGGGGGGGGAACATTTATCGGTATAGGTGATGGACGGTTGTGGCCAGGAGATATAAAAGGCATATACAAAAAGATAAAATTCAATATCAGAGTGCCCCCGCGAAATAAATTCTCACCAAAATGGCAGAAATATCATTTTGACCGGGCTTACTGGCAGGATGTTCTTGAAAAGGCTGATATTAAAAACTATCGTCTGGTCAAGCATTTTCTGTGGGTGGAGGCAAGAAAGCCGTAAAATATTGAGAGAGGGGATTTAATGATGAAAAAGAATAAAAGCTGTGTGGCGATTATATTACTATTTACTTTTATATTAAGTTTTACCCTGGTGGGCTGTGGAACCCAGGAAGATGTTACAGAGCAAAATAATGAAGGGGCTGAGAATACTGAACCGATAGTAATTTCCCTGGAAGGCGGAGACTGGGGATTTCCCAATCCTTTTGCCCATCATCCACGCCGTTGGGGCGGTTTTTATACCAATTTTATTTTTGATACCCTCCTGGAGGAGGATGAAAATGGGACAATACCATGGCTGGCCACTGAGTGGGAGGTTCAGGATGCAGGGAAAAAGTATATTTTTGATCTCCGTAAAGATGTTAAGTGGCAGGATGGGGAGGCATTTACTGCTGATGATGTAGTTTTTACCTTCAATTATTTTAAAGAAAAGAATAACCCGCTTGCTGATGTGTCCGTTGTAAACAGCGTAAAAAAACTTAATGATTATAAAGTGGAATTCGATTTGAATGAACCGGTGATCTTATCTATAAACAGGATATTCTTCTCTACAAATATAGTACCCAAACATATATGGAAGAATGTTGACGATCCCAAGAAGTTCCATACCACTAATCCGGAAGAGGCAGCTATTGGTAGTGGGCCATATATTCTGGCTGACTATCAGAAAGAACACGGAACCTACCGTTTTATCCGAAATGAAGAATTCTGGGGCGGGGTTCCGCGGGTAGCTGAAATAAAAACCATACCAACGAGTGAACCGCTTCTTTCGCTTTTAAATGGGGATATAGCTGAATGCTGGATTACTCCCAAGGAACTTGATGCATTAAAGGATAAACCCCAGTTTGTGGTGGAGAAAAGTCCTCCGTTTAAAATGCAATGGCTGTGTTTCAATCTGAATGACCGCATACTGGGAGATGTAAATTTTCGTCATGCGCTTGCCTATGCCATAGATCAAAAAGAAGTACTCGATAGAATATGCATGGGACTTGGAGAAACTGGTTCCCAGGGCGTGGTTCCTAAAACTCATTCTTTCTATAATCCAGATGTAAAAGATTATGATTATAATCCTGAAAAGGCAGGGGAAATATTGGATGAACTGGGTTACAAAGACACAAATGCTGATGGGATGAGAGAAGATAAAAATGGCAAAGCACTCAAATTTGAACTTCTGGCAACTACCAAAGGTGTACGCACCGCAGAACTTATCAAGAATCAGCTTAATAAAGTGGGCATTGACCTGGAAATCAAGAGTAACCAGAGGAATAAGGTTGATGAGCTTACCAGTCAAGGGCAATTCCAGATAGTACTGGAATGGGGCGGTGTAATGGTATTTGCTGGTGACCCAGACTATTTGAGAAGCTATTTTGTACCTAAAGATAAGCGTACCTTTTTTGCTGCTTATGGCTATAATAACCCACAGTTCAATGAGCTGGCAGAACAGCAGAAAGTAGAGATTGACAGCAAAAAGAGGAGAGCTATGCTTTTTGAAATGCAGGAAATCTTATCCGAAGATATACCTAATTTCTATATCTGTGGGGATAGCGTCTATTACGCCTACAACAAGGAAATATATGATGGTTGGTTCTCACCAGCAGGGTCAACTCTAATAGATAGTTCAAAACTGGTATATATACGGGGAAAAAATGTTGAGTAAAAGTAACGCAAATTTAAAAAAGCAGGGCAGGAGCAGGTAAGGCAAAAAACATTTATCTGCTCCGGGTCCAGCACTACACCAGGGTAATAAGTGCTGAAAGGATCTGTAATGAAAAATATCTATTTCCATCCCGCAATTTTCTAATAAGTGTTCTAATAAGTGTTCTAATAATTTTAGTATCAGGATTTGCAGCGGGTTTACTCATTGATACAAGTATATTAAAGGAACATATTCTGCTGGTATCGATGATTGTGGTTTATCCTGCTATGGTCGGTTATAAAATTGAAGAGATATTCAGGCTTACAGACAAAAAACTCATAGCTATTTCAATGGCGCTTAATTTTCTTTTTATACCACTTTTAGCTTATGCTCTGGGCAGCATATTTTTCCGGCAGGACCCCCTCCTTTTTGCGGGATTGCTTATTATATCACTATTGCCAACCAGTAATATGACTATTGCTTTTACTGCAATGGCAAAAGGAAATGTGCCAGGTGTAATTCAAATTAATGTTTTAGGGCTTATTGCAGGGGCAGTGCTTGCCCCTTGGTATTTGCTAGTTATGCTGGGACAATATATACCGATAGATATATTTGCCACTTTTAAGACGATTGGTACAGTAATATTTGTTCCCCTTTTACTGGGAATTATTACTTATTATTTTCTATTGAAGAAATACAGTGAAAAAGAATTTAATACAAAACTCAAACCGTATTTCCTTGCTGCAAGTGCCTGGGGGATGGTATATATAATTTTTACATCCATCAGTGTTAATGCTTGCAGGATTATATCCAGGCCTGATTTACTCCTTACTGCGTTGATAGTGCTGTTGCTTTTCTACGCAATAACCTATCTGGTGTCTATAAAAATTGGTAATTATTATCTTAGTACTAAAGATTCTATAGCATTGGTTTTTGGTAGTGTTCTGCGAAACCTGGCTATTGCTATCGGGCTGGCTGCTGCTGCTTTCGGCTCTGATGCAGTATTGATAGTTGCACTGGCCTTTCTAATCCAACCCCCGGCAGCGTCTTTTTTTGTACGCATGAATGAGAAAAAGCATTTATTGCCAACTAAATAAATATAAAAAGGAGGTGTAAAAAGTGATTTTAAGGGAGACAATTGAATTTCTTCAAGTGCAACTGTTGAGTGTACCATTGCTTGAAGAAATAGTTATCAACCCGAATTTCACAGGGGTTTTGCTCAATAATGGAGAAATGGGCCTGGCTATGAATTGTAGAAAGGGCAGTACTGGTATAAGTCCTCAACTTGCTGAGTTTCTTGGTCAACAGATTGGAAGAAACGGTATTGAAGTAGCGGAAGCCTTGAATAATTCTTCAGATATCCTGGAATCTTCTATTAAAGTAGCAGTGATCAATGCTTTATCAAATAAGTTTATGCAGGAAGATTACCTTCGTTCTTGTGGTCTAGAAGTGGAGTCAGGTGGGCAGAAGTATTCATCCGGGATTATCAGTGAAGATGAAAGCGTGGGAATAGTCGGATTTGGTGGGCAGGTGCATAATTTATCCAAAAAAGCGAAAAGAGTAGTTGTTTCTGAATTAGAACCTGACTTATTTAAATCAACAATCATTAATTCGCAAGGTCTGGCAAAAGGGCCTTCTGGAGCAGAGATTGTCCAGGCAGAAGAGGCTGAGGAGTATTTTCAAAAAATGGATGCTATTTTGGTGACCGGTTGTACATTGGTAACCAACACCATGGAAGAAGTACTTAAACAGTGTCAGGGACGCAAAGTGATAGTTTATGGCTGCTCTGCAGCCTTTTACCCCGAACCGTTGCTAAAAAGGGGGATGAGCATTCTTTCCACACGCCGGATTACTGATTCTCAATTAATGCTGGACTTGCTAAAAAACTGTGCTGGGATGGTAGAGAGGTTTTTTTCTGCAGCCAGTGAAGAGTTATTGATTAAAAAGCTCGATTAAGGGAGCGAAGGGTTTTGATTAAATATAAAGGACAGGTAATAAAACCGGGTGCTATGGGATGGACAGCCATTATTATTCTGGTGTTCTTTTTGTTCCTGGCCCTGGCAGCAGGAATCCTGGCTCCCTATGGCGCTAATGAACAGGTAGGGGCTTCTTTTTTAGCACCGTCTGAGCAATATCCCCTGGGAACTGATGATCTGGGACATGATATATTCAGCCTGCTAATTTGGGGCAGCCGCATTAGTATGCTAATTGGAATTTCTGCAGCTTTGCTGGGGGTAAGCGGTGGGGTGATTTATGGGATGATAGCTGGTTACTGGGGAGGACAGGTAGACAGGTTTCTAATGAGAGGCAGTGATATTTTTCAGAGCCTTCCCAATATCCCTCTTTTTATCCTTATTGCAGCCTATGCGGGAAGTAATATAAGGAATATCATACTGATTATTTCTATTTTTGCTATGCCCCGAATCGGGAGGATAATAAGAGGACAGGTTGTTTCTTTAAAACAGAACGCATATATTCAAGCAGCCAGAATGTTTGGTGGTAGTCCCCTGTATTTAATGAAACGGCATTTTTTTCCTGAGCTTCTTCCTCTGATCTTTACAGCCTTAATCGAAATGGTGGGGAGAGCTATATTAATGGAATCGGGATTGGCTTTTTTGGGAATAGGAGATCCTACGTCCAAAAGCTGGGGAATGATACTGCATTATGCCCTGGAATACCCTTCAACCTATTTAACCCCGGCCTGGACCTGGTGGGTAATGCCACCGTCTCTCTGTATTACTCTGGTTTGTATTGGCTTTGCTTTACTGGGATTTGCCCTGGAAGATATAAGTGATCCCCGCCTTAGAAAAGAAATAGAAAATTGAGCCAGGAGAATGGGCTGACCAGCAGAACTATCCCCTGGTCAGGATAGCGAAGAAAAAGAAAGGAGTATGTTTAATGAAGAATCTAAAAAAAAAGGATAGCACTTATTTTAATGATTTGCTTTATGTTTACAATGGTCCTGACAGGTTGCGGTGGAGACCGGGCAGATAACGAGCAGGAAGGGAAAGCAGCTGAAGGAACTCAGCCAATAACGGTTTCTCTTGTTGGTGGAGACTGGGGGTTCCCTGATCCCTTTGCTCATCAGCCACGTGACTGGGGTGAGGTTTATACATTGCTTATTTTCGATACCCTGCTAGAAGAGGATGAAAGTGGCAATATTCCCTGGTTGGCGACCAATTGGGATATTGAAAACGGTGGGAAGTACTATACATTCGACTTGAGAAAAGGAGTGAAGTGGAATGATGGGGAAGCTTTTACTGCCGATGATGTGATATTTACATTTAATTATTATCGGGACAAAAACCCTCTTTATGATCTTTCCAGTATAAATAGTGTGGAGAAAACAGGGGATTATAAGGTGAAATTTGAACTTAAAGAACCTTCTGTTGTTGCATTGACAAATATTTTTCAAAGAGTACCTATCATTCCTGAACACGTATGGGCAGGTGTTGATGACCCCAAAAAATTTCATACCACTAATCCTGAGAAAGCGGTAATTGCTACCGGTCCATACAAATTGGCTGATTACCAGTAGGAACACGGAACTTACAAATTTATTGCCAACGATGAATTTTGGGGAGGAACACCAAGGGTTACTGAAATAATTACTGTTCCCAGTAGTGAACCGGCTCTTTCACTTTTAAAGGGTGAAATAGCCATAAGCATGATTTCTCCACAGGAAATTAAAATGTTTAAAGATAAAGAGGAATTTGTTGTTCAAGAACTCAAGCCATATCATCACAAATGGCTTTGCTTCAACTTAAATGATCCAGACCTGGCAGATGTCGAATTCCGCCATGCGCTGGCTTATGCCATTGACAAGAATGAATTGTTGGAAAGGATGTGTATGGGAGTAGGAAATCCTGGTGTTCAGGGAGGAGTTCCCATGGTTCACCCCATGTATAATCCGGATATTACAAAGTACGAGTATTCACCTGAGAAATCCAAAGAAATATTGGAAAACCTGGGATATAAAGATATAAACAATGATGGCATCAGGGAAGATAAAGAAGGTAATCCGCTGAAGTTCAAAATACTGGTAATGGGTAAAAATGCCCGAATTGCCGAACTGGTTCAAACTCAACTTAAAAAAGTAGGTATAGATACCGAAATAAAGAGCAACGAAAGAGGCGTTGTTGATAAAATGACGGCTGAAGGAAAGTTCCAGATAGTATTGCAGATGGGTGGCTATGGTGGTCTATCAGGTGATCCAGACTTCCTGAGAAGAAACTTTGTTCCCGGGGATGCTACTTATCATCATTTCAGTTCTTTTGCCTATGATAACCCTGTATTTAACCAACTGGCTGAAAAACAGAAATCTGAACTGGACCCAGAAAAAAGAAAAAAAATGATCTTTTCCATGCAGGAAATCCTGGCTAAAGATATTCCTATTTATTACCTCTACGGTCAGGGTGGCTACTATGTTTATAACAAAGATATCTATGATGGCTGGTTCTGGCCGGCCTATTCTCCCCTGTTGGATCGCTCCAAGCTTGAATACTGCCGGGGCAGTCAGACATAGTTTTTAAGTTCCTGTAAGATTTTTCCTAGAACTAATTTCCTTTTTTTAGCCTGCCTGTTATTACAGGCGGGTATTTTTGTCTTTCTGCGTCTGTTAAAATTCATTAAATAGCTTATAATAAATTCCAGCGGGCAATACAAAGGAGGGAAGCGCAAGCGCACGGCAAGCGCAG
Source organism: Syntrophomonadaceae bacterium (assembly GCA_030627145.1). The sequence continues at coordinate 15,339 of DAOUSQ010000007.1, forward strand.
GGACGGTTCTTTTGCTTCCTTTTTCTATTAATGTTAACTCATAACATTTGCGATGAATTGAATCGGCCATAATACGTAAGAGATCGACCATAGACAACAAGGATCCTACACTTAACGTGCACGAAGGAAGCAAAAGAACCGTCCCTGCGCTTCCTCCTATTAACTATAAAAAATACTGGAGGAATTATGGAAATAGATAGTATCTGGGAAATAAAGGAATGCGAAGACTCGAATATAGAGGAAATAAAAAGCAAACTAGGGTTATCAACAATAGTTGCCAGGTTGCTGATCCAAAGAGGAATAAATACATATGATAAGGCCAGTAAGTTTATTTATGGAAAACTGGAAGATTTGAGTGATCCTTTTAATTTAAGTGGAATGCAGGTGGCTGTTGACCGGATAGAGATGGCTATAAATAATAAAGAGAAAGTTGTAATTTATGGTGACTATGATGTAGACGGGATCTGCAGTATCCTGCTGCTTAAAAAATGCCTTAAGGTCCTGGGATGTGAAGCTGATTATTATATACCAGATCGTTTTGCGGAAGGTTACGGGTTAAACCTTCAGGCGATTGAAAAGCTGGCAGCACAGGGATATAAGCTGTTGATTACTGTTGAC
>DAOUSQ010000061.1 GCA_030627145.1 Syntrophomonadaceae bacterium
GGTCTATAACGGATGTGGTAAGGACAACCTTCTGATGGTTGTAGACAGCCAGTGCCGTGGGTATTGCCTCACGGGCGAGGGTTAGTGCTGTCGTTATTAGATTAAAGGCTAGCTTATCTGCCTCCTCAGCGTCGGTGACCGACAGGTTAACAGCTATTATAGCTGCCTGTCCACCAGCCTCAATATATTCTTTGACTATTATCTGGTTCAATTTCAGGGTATGTTTCCAGTCTATATCCCTTAGCCGGTCACCAGGTTGGTAGCTTCGGCTGTCGAAATATTCTATGCCCTTTTTTGGTATTATAATGGCTTTAGGTAGGGGTGTGGTAGCTACAGTGCCCTCAGCCCCCGTCTGCTCCAGATATTTTATTGCCAGCCACTCAGCATATCTTGCCCTTGGGATTACATGCAGCTCCAATGGCTCAATTATGTGGTTTACCTGGATAAAACCCCGGTATCAAAAAGGTTAAAGAATCATCCTGTATGTCTATCAAATGATGGTGAACTTACAATTGAGATGGAGAAAATACTAAATTCTATGCCTAATAATCAGAATATAAAAGCAGATAAAGTTTTAGAAATAAACATAAATCATGAGGTGTTTAGAGCATTGAAAGAAGCTTACGAAAATGATAAAGATAAGCTTAAATTATATACAGATCTATTATATAATCAAGCGCTGCTCATCGAAGGATTACCGATAGACGATCTGGTAGAATTTACAAATAATATCTGTAAAATAATGATATAATGCGTGACAGGGGACGGTTCTTTGACACAGTTTTATTTTCTTGTTTTTCTTGCCTCGATATCCTTTATATGGGAAAATAGTTTGTGGAAAAGAACGCCGACCCCTCTGAGTGGGATATTAAAAATATTTGCCGGCTTGTTCTTAAAACTATTGATGACGACAATGCAGGAGCATACAGAACTGAAAATGTTATTATTAGCGGTACGAAGCACAGACCACCACAGAATTTCCTTGTAAAAGAGAAGATGGAATCTGCTTAACTTATCGGGATAAACTAGGGTGCAAAAAAATTAATATTTAATATTGATGTCACTGCAAAAACCTATTTCCGCTCTTAAAAGTGATAGAATATACTCTATTTCTATTAAAAAACGGTCCCTATAAGGCTTTAAAATGCCCTTTTTCGCTCTGCATGGAGTGAATGATTTCTCAAATGGACTTTTTGCAGTGGAATCAATATTAGGGGTTAAGTAATGAAGGAAAAATTTACTACATATATTGCATTAATTTTTACAGTACTCTTCTGGGGCTTATCTTTTATAGGTACAAAGATTGCTTTAACCAGTTTTTCTCCATTCGTATGTATTTTTCTACGATTTAGTCTGGCTTCCTGTTTCTTCTTATTTTTATTATTTAAGTACGGTTTTCCTTCCCTAAGTGCAAAAGACCATAAGAAACTTTTGCTTTTAGCTTTGTTTCAGCCGGGACTCTATTTTACATTTGAAACTATTGGCCTTACATATACTAGTGCCTCCAAGGCTTCTATAATATTAGCGATGGTTCCACTGGCAGTAATGGTATTAGCACGGTTAATCATCGGGGAAGAAATAACCCGGAAAAGCCTTTCTGGTATTTGTTTATCTGTTCTGGGTATTATTGTACTGGTTTTAGGAGAGCCAGGGTTTGATTGGTCTTTCAAGGGTTCACTCTATGGCGATATTTTAATATTAGGGGCAGTGATTTCCGCAGCCTTTTATATGGTATTTACCAGGGATTTAGGCAAAACTCTTTCATCTATGGAAATTACAGGTTTTCAAGTAATTTATGGTACCATTATTTTTGCTCCATTATTCTTTGCTAAATTACCGGGAATTAAATGGGCAGCAGTAAGCGCACAATCTATTGGAGGTTTTTTATTATATAATTTTGCATTAACCAGGATAACTGCTTCAAAGGCATCGGTTTTTATAAACGGTATTCCGGTAGTTACGGCAGTAGGAGCATGGATTATTCTGGGTGAAAGACTTGGTTTTTTACAAATTATAGGCGGGATTATAGTATTGTTCGCAGTTTTTATAACTAATGTATCATCTATACGAAAAGCAAACACTGGTAAAGCTACATCTCTTTCAGCACGAGCACAGAGGTAATAAAATCAAGTTTAGTCAATTGGGAGAGAAATAAACGTTAGTTTCAGGAGACTTGTGAAAAAGTGTAAAAAGTGTGATTTGAACCGTGACAGAGAACCGTCCCCTGTCACGCTTTATGCTGATGGCTCTTTATCCAGGTTGTACTTGTACAACACGGCTTTGATGGCCAAATAGGTGATATCTTCCGGTAAAGCTTCTTTAATCATTTTTAATTTTTCTTTCCCCACTTTTTGTACTGTTTCTAATATACATTTTTCTTCCTCTTGATTAACAAATTCATCCCAGTTAATTGTCTTCCCTTCCCGGGCACAGCGAAGGATATGTTCCTGCACTGTTTGTAGTTTAATTTCGCGCTGTCGGGCAATTTCAGGCAAAGAATTCCCGTCCCTGTATAATTCCCAGCTTATCATGTGACTGGGAGTTTTATCTTTATTGCCTGGTGCAGCTTTTTCCACTTGTGCCTGTCCTGCAGTATAGCATGATTCTGTTTGTGACAGTGAACCGTTAATAAGCTCCAGGAACTGCTGACCATACTTTTTCATCTTGTTTTCACCTACACCGTTAATCATAAGCATGGAAGCATAATCTGCAGGCATTTGCATGCTCATCTCCCGCAGTGTCCGGTCATGAAAGATAACATATGGAGGTACCTGCTCTTTTTGGGCTATTTCCATTCGCAGGGAACGCAGTGCTTGAAATAGGCTGCTGTCTACTTCTGCCTTCTGGCGTTTCCGGGGCATTTTCAGTATAACCCGGGCTTCACTTCTTAATACAGGTACTGCTTTCCGGTTAAGACGCACAACTGGATACTGTCCTCCAGTCGTATTGAGGTAGTCTTCAGCGATCAGGATGTTTATTAACTCGCTAATGGCAGCAATACTCATGTCAGGCATAATACCATATGTGGATAGCTGATCGAATTTCAAGTTTTTTATCCTTTTATTTTTTGCTCCTTTAAGTACTGATGCCACAAGTGTAATTCCATACTGCTCATTCATCCTTTTGATACAGGAAAATATCTTCTGGGCTTCGATGGTCATATCCGTGGTTTCATAATCCTGCTTGCAATTTGCACAGTTGCCACAGGAATCAGGGACATTATCTTCACCGAAGTATTCCAATATAGTCTGGCGCAGACAACGAGTACTATGACAATAATCTATCATATGCTGTAGTTTTTTATATTCTTGTTGTTTTCTTTGTTCTGACAGTATTGTCTGTTCTATTAAAAACTTCTGGATATGAATATCTCCTGCACTATATAAAAGGATACACTCTCCCGGTTCACCATCTCGACCAGCACGGCCTGCTTCCTGGTAATACGTCTCCAGGTTACGAGGCATATTGTAATGGACAACATAACGAATATTGGATTTGTCTATACCCAGGCCAAAGGCATTGCTTGCTATCATAACCGAAATTTTGTCATAGAGAAAGGCTTCCTGGTTGTGGGTTCTTTCATCAGCACTCAATCCGGCATGGTATCTTCCTACCTTATAGCCCCGGGACTGCAGGTATGTATAAATATTGTCTACCTCTTTACGAGTTGCAGCATAAACAATACCCGATTGTTCAGGATGATCTTTAAGATACTGGTCTATAAACCGGGTTTTATCCAATCCTTTAATAACCGAGAAATATAAATTTTCCCGGTCGAAACCAGTCATATTAATATCAGGATCGTTCAGTGAAAGCAGTTTGATAATGTCTGCACGCACCTGGCTCGTAGCTGTTGCTGTAAATGCAGTGATAACAGGCCTATAGGGCATTGCTGCAATCCAGGGAGCAATAGCTGCATAGCTGGGACGAAAATCATGTCCCCATTGTGATACACAGTGAGCTTCATCAATAGCAATCAGTGATACCCTTATAACTTCAGATAACCTGGTAATGTAAGCTGATGTCAGCCGTTCCGGAGCTACATAAAGGATTTTATAGTCACCCCGGGATGCATTTATTAAGCGTTCCCGTATTTCTTTTTGTGTCAGAGTGCTGCTGATATAAGTTGCAGGTACTCCCAGGGTGTTCAAAGCATCAACCTGGTCTTTCATAAGAGCAATCAATGGTGATATAACCATAGTTATTCCCGGTAGAATTAAAGCGGGAACTTGATAGCATAAAGATTTACCTCCACCAGTAGGCATGATTCCCACGGTATCACGTCCCTGCAAGATACTATTAATAATTGCTTCTTGCCCGGGTTTGAAAGCACTGTAGCCAAAGTATTTATTTAATACCTGCTGTATTCTTTTATTCAAGATATCCCCTCTAAAAAAGCATTTTAGACTATTATAACAGACAACTACTTGATAATTATCCCAAATATAAGATCATTATTTCATTGACCTTTTCCAGTTCTGTTACTTTTCTTCTTCTGCCTGGATTTTCGCGTTACAAAAGAAGTACTAAATTTAAACAGTGCTTTAGGTGAAGATCCTAATAATTAAAACTAATCTAGAAGATATCAGAGAATTCATTAGACAAATTGTGTCCTACATTTCAGGGATATGATAAAAAAAGATTAAGTAAGAAATAAAAAAATCAGACGAGCTTTTGTAATGATTACACCTGAAGAAGAATGACAGCTGTATGCAAACCAATCAAACCGGTTACATTAGCTGTCATTGATACATTCTCGATAACGTATTTGTTATTTTAAGACCGGCTTTTATTGTTTTAAGCCGGTCTTTTTCTGGATAAAATGAGCTTTAACAAAGTCAGGGGTATTATTCTCGGAAAGCCCTCCAGCTACGGTATTCCCGTTTTTCAAGAGAAAGAAAATGCTATACGCCGCGTCGTCTTTATAAGTATAGGTATAATTGAATAGACAAGTTTCTAATTGTTCTGGATCGGTAATTTTTAAATAATCCTGTTTATTCTCTATAGTCGCAAGATATTCTCTAGTCTCAGCATAAGGATACTTTTCAAACTGCCTTTGCTTATCATCATACGGTATATCCGGTATTCCCACTAAAGCATATTCGATATCAGATGGAATCAGGCGGGCATTATTATATTCACCTATGCTTTTTAGCCAGTTACCAAAAAGTATATCGGCTTTATCCCAGCTGATGGAAATCGAGCTTTCATCATCGAGTAGAATTCGGATACGAGCCCAGGCAGGTTTATTAGCTGTCATCTCCTCGTAAGTCTGATTAATTGCATCAGTCTTCAGGACGCTGATAGCCTGCTTTATAAGAACAGGATCAGTTATTTTCACACTTTTGTTAACGTCATTAGCATTGATTTCTATTATGTCTGTGTTCTCAGGTATTACATTAAAAATTATATAATGCAGGTGCTTATATTCTAATGATTCATAAATAGGCTTCAGGTTGGCAGCATAATTGTCAGTGGCAATATCATATTGACGATAAATCATGCTGCCGTCTTTTAATTTATATGCCAGGCAGAAATTGCGATGAGGAATATCGTTATTGGCAATTTGTCTTTTCTCCTGATCTTTATTGGCGATAATTGTTTTATGTAGTTGATGAATAAAGGCAATATTTTTTTCATCTGTAAAGATCTTTTTTGTTAGATGGAATCTGTTGGATAAGTTGTTGGATAAGTCATGGGAGTAATAGATTTCACCATTACCGGGTATTCTTAAAGTTAAAAAACTACCGTCAAAATATACACTTTCCACTTCTGCTAAGTCTGGCAGCCTTTTTTCAAATCCTGTAAAATCATGACTCAGACCGCTTATTAGCAATATAATTACCAGCGAAAACAGTACATATCCCCGGGTAATACTGACTTTAAAAATATTTAAAGACTTTTTGATCAAAATCTCGGCTAGAAAGTAACCCAGTAGTGAACCAAGTAAATAACCGAAATAAGTCCAACTAATACTATCCTGAACCTCATTAAAATAACTGCCGAGAAGAAGCATGCTGCAAAAGGTCACCCCATATCTAAAAATCGGGCGTAATAAATCAAAAGTAATTGCATTGCCAGCCATTTCCAGTTGACGACGCTGGTATAGATATCGACCCACAAAGTACAGGGCAAGACTGGTTAGCAGGTAGGCGATAATTTCGACGCCAGTAATAGTGTGGTGCGAGAGTTCAGCAATACGCATCAGCGGAGATAGATTATTTATGCTACTGATATAATGATCATAAGCAAAGCCGTAGACATATAAATGCATATTATGCAGCAGTAACAAAGAAAGCCCCGTGGGTAGGAAAAGTAAAATGTAGGTTAGTACTCCCTGCACGGAGGACATGCCAGTGAACATGCCGGTAGCTACACTGCTTATAAACAAA
>DAOUSQ010000099.1 GCA_030627145.1 Syntrophomonadaceae bacterium
AATATAATGAATAGAAGAAAAAAGCGATAGCTTTTTTCAACAGAAACTATTCACTATTCACTAAATTAAAAAGTTAGGAGCAGAGAGGTTTATGATAATACAAGTAAAAAGAATACACTCATTTGATTTGCCATTACCTGCTTATATGACCTCTGGAGCATCCGGAGTGGACTTGTATGCAGCCATAGAAGACGAGCTGCTTATTCCTGCAGGTAAAATAGCCTTAATTCCTACTGGATTGGCCATATCAATACCCGAGGGATATGAGGCCCAAATTCGGCCTCGAAGTGGACTGGCGTTAAAACACGGGATAACACTTCTTAACACACCCGGCACTATTGATGCTGATTATCGAGGTGAAATAAAAGTGATTGTTATAAATCTGGGGGACAAAGAGTATATTTTAAAAAAAGGAGAAAGAATTGCCCAGATGGTATTTGCCAGGGTAGAAAAGGTAGAGCTAAGAGAGTTTAGTTCGCTGGATGAAACTACCAGGGGCAAAGGAGGGTTTGGACATACGGGAGTCTAACCAGGTACTTGAAAAGTATGTTAGGATTGATAAGGTAAGTATGATAAATTCTAGCATGGGCGATTTTCATACCGGGCTTAAGGGGGAGAAAATGTGCGGTTAAATGAGTTGGTTGGAAAAGAAATGGTAAATATCTATGATGGGATGAAAATGGGAACAGTAGGCGATTCAGATATGTTAATAGATCAGGAAACGGGCCAAATTATTTCAATAATATTACCGAACAAAGGCAATATGTTGAATTTTTGGGCAGATAGACAAAAACTCGTTATACCCTGGGAAACTATAAAAAAAATTGGGCGAGAAATAATTGTGGTTGACCTGGATAATACACATATGAGATTAAATAATAATTCAATATAAAATACCGAAAATATACGGGAGTTATGTGCTGCGCCAATGGCGCAGCTTTTCTTTTGAATAGTAGCGGTGAAAATATAAACATACAGATGCTTTAGCCAGCTAATAAATATAAAAGGAATTATAGGAAAAACTATATTAAAAAAAGGAGGCGGAAGAAATGTACAATAATAAAGAAAACAACAAAAAGCCGGGGTCATTTCCCCCGTGGAGCAGAATACCTTCTTTACAGGAGATGACAGATGAGGCAGGTATTGATTTTGAACAACTTATAGGGAGCATTGAGAATAACAGCACTATTGAAGAGATGGCAAAGAAATTTCAAGTTAGTGATTCAACAATAAAAGCACTGCGAGAACATTTTTATAAATATGGAATTAGTTCAGTAATGGGTGGAGATTAATATTTCTGTTAATAGTTTCAAAAGCATTATTACCTATTCTTATGTAATAAAGAATTAGATTTTCGTGCTATCTATGGTGCTTTTTCCCTGAAAGATCATAATTTCGTGTTTCTTGACATCTTCACCAACGGCACTTAGATGGACTATATTTATATTCTGAAATTATTTTTAACTTCTTAATCATTTCTTTTTGGTTAAGTTTGAAATGCATGTCTTGAAAATTAATCTAGAATAGGATAATATATTCTAAATTTTAAAAGGAGGCCATAAAATGACAGAAAAATTTGGGAAAGAAGGTCTCACATTTGATGATGTACTGCTAATACCGGGACATTCCGAGATATTACCTAAAGATATCAGTGTTTCTACACAGTTAACTTCAAATATTAAACTAGAAATACCCATTATGAGTGCTGGTATGGATACTGTAACAGAAACCAGGATGGCTATAGCTGTTGCTCGTGAAGGTGGAATAGGAGTAATACATAAGAATATGCCTATTGAAGAACAGGCCAGGATGGTAGATAGAGTAAAACGATCTGAACACGGCGTTATCACCGATCCTTTTTTCCTGTCACCGGATAATAAAATACAAGAAGCTCTGAATATTATGGAACATTATCGAATTTCAGGAGTGCCAATTACCGTTGGTAGTAAGCTGGTTGGAATTATAACCAACCGGGATATTCGTTTTGAAACTGATTTTGATCAACCTATTAAGAATGTAATGACCAGCGAAAAATTAGTAACAGCCCCGGTAGGAACCAGCATGGAAGAGGCCATGGATATATTGAGAAAGTACAAAATAGAAAAACTACCATTAGTAGATGATAATTTTAATTTAATGGGTTTAATTACAATAAAAGATATTGAAAAGACTTATAAATATCCTAATGCAGCAAAAGATAAAAAAGGAAGATTACTTGTAGGTGCTGCTGTTGGAGTTACCCGCGATACGTACGAACGAGTCGAGGCATTAAAAAAAGCAGGAGTCGATGTTATTGTAATAGATACTGCCCACGGGCATTCTACAAATGTTATTGACATGGTTACAAGTATAAAAAAGAAGTACCCGGAGCTGGATATCATTGCAGGGAATGTAGCTACAGCTGAAGCTACAGAAGAATTGATAAAGGCAGGGGCGGATTCGATTAAGGTTGGCATTGGACCGGGTTCAATATGTACTACAAGAGTTATAGCAGGAATAGGTGTACCACAAATAACTGCTATAGTTGATTGTGCATCTGTTGCCAGTAAACATAATATACCATTGATTGCAGATGGTGGTATAAAATACTCAGGAGATATTGCCAAGGCGATTGCTGCAGGGGCTGATATTGTAATGCTGGGCAATCTGTTTGCAGGTACTGAGGAGAGTCCGGGAGAAACTGTAATACTCCAGGGCCGGAGTTACAAGATATATAGAGGAATGGGTTCTATAGATGCAATGGCTCAGGGCAGTTGTGACCGTTATTTTCAGGAGGATGCACAAAAATTTGTTCCCGAAGGAATAGAAGGAAGGGTGCCATACAGGGGTTATGTTTCGGAAACTATTTTTCAACTGGTTGGTGGGTTAAAAGCTGGTATGGGCTATTGCGGAGTTAAAAACATTAAGGAAATGAAAACAAAAACTAAATTTATCAAAATTACCAATGCTGGTTTGAATGAAAGTCATCCCCATGATGTCTCTATTACTAAAGAAGCACCTAATTATCAGGCCCGGTAAAAATGGGAAACCTTATTATTCGTATTATTTTAGCGGCTCTTATTGGTTTTATAATTGGGAAAATAAGTAATAAATCGGCTACAGCCAGGACATTTGCCCTTGTTTGTACAGGAGCTGCATTAATAACAATAATATCAAGTGAATATTTTAAGGTCGCTGGATATCCATGGATAAGTGATCCGGGAAGGTTAACTGCCCAGGTAGTGTCTGCGCTGGGTTTCATTGGTACCGGGTTAATATGGATTTCAGAAGATGCCAAAGTAGAAGGACTATCTGTATCGGCAAGCTTATGGTTTACAGCTATTTTGGGAATAATAATTGGAGCAGGTCTTTACAGTATAACTGCCGGTGCTATTATTGTCTTAGTATGTGTTTACTGGTTAACTAATATCATAATCAAATGGAAAAATAATACAAATATTTGAAGTGAGGGGAGAAATGGGTTATAATAATACTTATGTACAGCAGGTCTTTAACGCTTAATCTGTAGCTTCAGAGCGGAGGACCCAACTTTTGGGGTGAATTAGACTATCTGAAGGGCTACCCTTAAGTCCTAACCCGTCAGCTAACTTCGTAAGCGTATTAAGGGAGGTTGTTTAAAAAAGGGTACAATAAAGCAATAGCCTCCTGAGTTTTTGTTTAGTGGGAATTTATAAGGGAGGCATTTTTATGATCCAAAATAATAAAGATAAGGAAGTTGCTTTAGAAAGAGCAGGAGTATTAAAAGCTAATATTCAAGATTATTTGGATAGTGAAAAGTTAATTGAGACTGGTTTTAGACAGGTTAAACGTACTGAGGAGAATAAGGAGAAAATACTTGAGTATTTTAAGGCTTCTCAAGAAGATTGGGATAACTGGGCATGGCAGATGAAAAACAGGATTTCAGATGTAAAAATTCTCTCCCATTTTGTATCTCTCAATAAAAAAGAAATAGAAGAAATTGAGGAATTATCGCAAAAGTTTAGGTGGGCTATATCTCCATATTATCTCAGTTTAATAGATTTTGATAATTATAAAATGTCTCCTATATTTAAGCAATCAGTTCCTGATATTAGAGAACTGATTGATGACAAGGGAGAAATTGATCCGATGGGGGAAGGTAAAACCAGTCCTGCTGCCAGAATAACAAGACGCTATCCAGACCGGCTTATTATTAATGTTACCAACCAGTGTGCAATGTATTGCAGGCACTGCCAGAGGCGCAGGAATATTGGAGAAAGTGACGAACATGCTACCAGGCATGAGCTGGAAGAAGCAATCTCATATATTCGTAACAACAAAGAGATCAGGGATGTATTGATTACCGGTGGAGATGCTCTGATGTTGAGTAACAAAACCATAGACTGGCTTTTAACCGAACTTGATAATATGGACCATGTTGAAATAAAGAGGTTAGGTACAAGAACACTGGTAACATTACCCCAGAGAATTACTCCTGAATTATGTGAAATGTTAGAAAAGCATGAGCCCTTGTATATAAATACCCAGTTTAATTCCCCTATGGAAGTAACACCAGAAGCAAAAAAAGCATGTGATATGCTTGTTAAAGCAAGGGTTTTACTGGGAAATCAGGCTGTTTTATTAAAATCGATTAACGATGATGCCAATATAATGAAAAAACTTAATCATGAACTTCTAAAAATCAGGGTTAGACCTTATTACATCTTTCATGCTAAACAGGTAAGAGGTACTTCTCATTTTATTACCAGAATAGAAACCGGTCTTGGCATCATGGAAAAACTTCGCGGATATACTTCTGGTCTGGCGATACCTACTTATATAGTTAATGCACCTGATGGATATGGAAAAACGCCGTTATTACCTCAGTATTTAATATCAATGGATAAAGATGAGGTGACAATTCGTACGTGGGAAAACCGGGTAATAAAATATAAGAACAAAACTTATGATTAATCTTTGTTTCTTGAAAAATTTATTAATTTATAATA
>DAOUSQ010000048.1 GCA_030627145.1 Syntrophomonadaceae bacterium
CTTATTTATTGATTTTTTCCGTGGTTTTTTATTTTTATCCACATATTCATAACTACTACTATTACTACTACTAAATGTTAATAAATAAAAACAACAAGTGAGCAACCAACGCAAACATTGTCTTTTGCTGTTGCTCACAACTATTGGAGGTATTCAAAATGAAATTTATTATCGAAAAAAAAGAGTTATCTGCATTAACAACAATAGTTTACAGAGCTGCTTCTAATAAAAATACTATACCTGTTCTTTCTGGTCTCTTTATTAATGTCAATCATAACGAAGGACTTGCTTTAACTGCTACTGATATGGAAATAGGAATAAAAGCTTCTACTTCCAATATTGAAATAATAGAAGAAGGAACTGCTTTAGTGAATGCTCATTATTTTGCCGACTTTATAAAACTATTACCAGATTCTCCAGTAGCTCTTGAACTTAACGAAGAAAAATCCAAACTGAATATTAGTTATGGTCGTTCATCCGGTTTTATAAATACTTATAGAGAACATGAATATCCAGATCTTCCAATCAACAACATAAAAAACATAATATCATTGCCTCAAGACATACTTAAAAAAGCGCTTAGAAAAACAGCTTTTGCAGCTGCCGTTACCCATTTTAGACAGGTATTTACAGGAGTTTTATTTGACATAATAGATAATAAAACCCTTAGAATAATTGCTTCTGATACTCACCGACTGGCTTATTATACTTATAATATTTCCGAAGCTGATTTAGAACCAATAAATTTTATTATTCCAGTTAGAACAGTAAATGAACTTTTAAGATTACTAGATGATAATAAAGAAAATATTAATATAGGCCTAAATAAAAATAGTGTAGTCTTCTATAAAGATAACTTTTTGATTGTTTCTCGTTTAATAGACGGCCAATATCCTAACTATGATCAAGTAATACCAGATTCTTTTAATACCTCAGTTAAAATAAACAGTCATATACTTCTCAATACACTTGAGAGAGCAAAAATAATGCCGACCGATGAAAAGCTTAAAATTCAGCACATACAATTCAAATTTAAAGATAATGAAGCAGTTGTTAATACTTATTCAGAACTAATGGGAGAAATTGAGGAAGTTATCGAAGAAATAAAATTAGATGGAGATGGTGATCTAAAAATTTCTTTTAATACCAGCTATTTATTAGATGCTATAAAAATATTTGAATCAGAATGTGATCAAATAACCATAGATTTATCTGGTTCTTTGGGGCCAGCTATGTTAAAAAATATTAATGAAGACAACTATTTTTATATAATAGTACCGTTACGTACAAGTAGTTAAGGAGATTAGGAAGTACAATTTGAAAATAAATAAATTTATTATAAAAAATTTTCGCAACATAAAAAAGATTGAATATAAACCCTGTTCAGATTTAAATATATTTATAGGTGACAATGCTCAGGGCAAAACAAATATTTTAGAAGCTATCTTTGTTCTGGCAACAGGAAGTTCTTTTCGCAGTAATCAAAACAGCAATTTAATAAAATATGAAGAAAAAAAATTTACATTAAAGTCAATCTATCAGTACGAGGAAAGATTAATTAGAACTGCATTAGAATACCAGGTAGATGGAAATAAAAAATTCGAAATAAATTCTAAAAAAGTCAATCATAATAATCCAGACTGTTTGCGAGTTGTTTTATTTACCCCGGATGATCTTTATTTAATCAAGGGTACTCCTCTAAAACGCAGAAATTTTCTAGATTTTATATTAAAGCAAGTTTCAAAAGATTATATAGCTACTTTAGATAATTATTCTAAAATTTTAAAAAAAAGGAATTTTTTATTAAAAAACGATAAAGCTAATAGTAAGACGTTTTATATAGTAGAGGATTTATTTATTGAAAATGCTGCACGTTTAATTCTGGCAAGAATAAACTTTATAAATATTCTTGATGATACAGCCTGGGCTGTCTATAAAGAATTAAATAATAAGTATAACCATCTAAAGATAAGATATGCACTTTCTTTTCCTGTTAATAGTGACAAAATTAATTTTGATATTCTAAAGGATAAATTAAAAGAGCAGATAAAAGTAAAAAAAGAAAAAGAAGTGGTATTAAAAAGGAGTCTGGTAGGACCGCATCTCGACGATGTTTATATTTATCTTGATAACAAAATGGCTCGTCTATTTGCTTCACAGGGTCAGCAAAGAAATATTATAATCAGTATTAAATTAGCTGAGCTTTATACAATGAAAAAATTACTTGGATTTTATCCAGTTTTTTTACTCGATGAAGTATTGTCAGAGCTAGATGATAAAAAGAAAATACTTTTAATTAAATATCTCATCCGGGCAGATTTTCAGAGTTTTCTTACTTCAGTAGATTTGAATAAAATTGGCAACATTAATAAAAAAATCTCCACAGTAAATAATGGTTATTTACAATGAAAGGGGTAGTAAAATGTATATACATCTAGGAAATAACTATGTTATTTCATCAAAAAAAATCATCAGCATGTTAAATATTATTCCACCTATATCTAATGACCTTAAAGATATTATAGAAATAGCTCGTATGGAAAAAAAACTGGTTAATATTAGTGAAAAAGGAAAAGAAAAAACTCTGGTTGTTTGTGATGATAAGGTTTATATATCTCCAATATCATCAAATACCTTATTTAAACGAGCTATTAATCATTAAAGGGAGGTCAAAGTTTTGAAAAATACCCAAAATGCTTATAATGCCTCTAATATTCAAGTTTTAAAAGGACTTGAGGCTGTTCGCAAAAGACCGGGTATGTACATAGGGTCCACGGGCCCCAAAGGATTACATCACCTGGTTTTTGAAATTGTTGATAATAGCATCGATGAAGCTGTGGCTGGTTGTTGTAATCAAATACAAGTTATTATCCATAAAGATAACAGTGTCAGTGTTTGTGATAATGGAAGAGGTATTCCAGTGGATAATCACCCGGTAATGGGTATACCAGCTTTGGAAGTAATATTAACTACATTACATTCGGGTGGGAAATTTGGTGGAAGTGGTTATACCATTTCTGGAGGCCTTCATGGAGTAGGATTATCTGTAGTTAATGCACTATCCAGACGGCTGGAAGTAGTAGTTAAGCGTGATGGCCAGATATTTAAACAGGAATATGAAAAAGGTAAACCTTTAAGTGAAATACTTTCATGTGGAAAAACAAAAGAAACTGGAACAAGTATTCATTTTTTTCCTGACGAACAAATTTTCGAAGAAATTATATTTGATAGTGAAATAATAATTCAGCGCTTAAGGGAGTTATCATTTTTAAATAGGAATTTAAAAATTACCTTTTTAGATGAAAGAGATGAAGAACCGGTTCAAAAAGAGTTTCATTATTCAGATGGACTTATAGATTTCGTTACATATATAAACAAAAAAAAAGAAGTAATAAACAAACAGCCTATTTTTTTTGAAAATAAAAAAGATGATGTAATTGTTCAAGTAGCCATGCAGTATAATACTGGTTATAGTGAAAATCTATACTCCTTTGCCAACAATATTCGAACTCAGGAAGGTGGAACACATGAAATTGGTTTTAAAAATGGCCTGACCCGTGTAGTTAATGATTATGCAAAAAAGAATGGCATTTTAAAAGAAAATGACAGCAATTTATCTGGCGAAGATATTAGAGAAGGTATGGGTGCAATTGTTTCTGTTCTAGTAAAAGAACCGCAGTTTGAGGGACAAACCAAAACTAAACTTGGAAACACCTATATACGAGGGATAGTAGAAAGTTCTCTGTATGAAAATATGGAAAATTTTTTTGATGAGAATCCTGGTATTGCCAAAAAAATAGTCGATAAAGCCATATCAGCCAGAAGAGCCCGGGAAGCTGCCAAAAAAGCTAGAGAACTCACCCGCCGCAAAAGTGCTCTGGAATCAACTTCTCTACCTGGTAAATTGGCAGATTGTAGTAGTAAAGATCCTGCTTTATCAGAGCTTTTCATTGTTGAGGGAGATTCAGCAGGTGGTTCCGCCAAGCAGGGTAGAGATAGAAACTACCAGGCTATACTACCTTTGCGGGGTAAAATACTTAATGTCGAGAAGGCACGACTGGATAGAGTATTATCCAGTGAGGAAATAAGAAACCTGATTACTGCAATGGGTACGGGGATAGGAGAAGATTTCGATATAAAAAAAGCTCGGTACCATAAGCTTTTTATTATGACTGATGCTGATGTAGATGGCTCCCATATCAGGGTTCTCCTTTTAACTTTCTTTTATCGTTATATGAAGGAATTAATTGAAGAGGGCTATGTATATATTGCTCAACCTCCATTATATGGAGTCAAAAGGGGCAATGAAATTCACTATTTTCATAAAGAAGAAAAAATGAATAAATTTATTCAAAAATCCAGTAAAAAATGGAGTATACAGAGGTTTAAAGGATTGGGAGAAATGGATCCAGAACAATTGTGGGAAACAACCATGAATCGCGAAAATCGCACTATAATCCGGGTTACCATTGAAGATGCTTTAAGAGCTGATGAAATATTTTCCGATTTAATGGGAGATAATGTGCAACCTCGAAAAGAATTTATTCAGGCCAATGCAAAATATGCAACAAACCTGGATATTTAAGGAGTTACCTAAAAAATTGACAGTAAATAATTAAGGTGGAAAAATTATAGAAGGTGATTATGTTTGGCAGAAGATAGTTTATTTTACAGAATTGAACATGTAGATATAGAAAAAGAAGTAAAAAAATCCTTTCTGGAATATTCAATGAGTGTTATTGTATCCCGGGCTATTCCAGATGTCAGAGATGGACTAAAACCAGTACATCGGCGAATCTTATATGCTCTATATGATCAAGGCATGACGCATGAAAAAGCACATAAAAAATCAGCCAATATAGTCGGTGAAGTAATGGGTAAGTACCATCCCCATGGAGATATGGCCATATATCAAACTATGGTAAAAATGGCACAGAATTTTTCTATGCGTTATCCTCTAATTGATGGACATGGAAATTTTGGTTCTATTGACGGTGATTCCGCCGCAGCCATGAGATATACAGAGAGCAGAATGGCCAGGATAGCATCAGAACTTGTGGCAGATATAGAAAAAGATACTATAGAGTGGGGGCCCAACTATGATGATAGCAGACAGGAGCCGCAAGTATTACCAGCTCGTATCCCAAACCTCTTGATTAATGGATCGTCCGGAATAGCAGTTGGTATGGCTACCAATATTCCCCCGCATAATATATCTGAAATCATTGAAGGTCTAAAATTATTAATTGATAAACCAGAAACAGGTATTGAAGAATTAATGCATAAAGTCCCTGGTCCCGATTTTCCAACCGCAGGTATCATTATGGGAACGAAAGAGATAAAGAATGCTTATGAAACTGGTCGGGGAAGCATAAAAATAAGGGCTCGCTATGAAATAGAAGAAAAAAAGAATGGCAGAAACGCTATAATTGTTACGGAAATTCCTTACCAGGTGAATAAAGCACGCCTGGTGGAAAAAATTGCTGAACTGGTGAAGGAGAAGAAAATAGATGGCATAGTTGATCTCCGGGATGAATCAGACAGGAAGGGAATACGTGTCGTTATTGAACTTAGAAAGGATGTTAATGTTAATGTAGTAGTCAATAAACTATTTAAACATACCCAGATGGAAGTGAGTTTTGGTGTTATTATGCTGGGTCTAGTACATGGGCAACCCCGGGTTCTCAATCTCAAAGAGATGATGAACAATTATATTGAACACCGCCAGGAAGTACTTACCCGCAGGACGGAGTATGATCTAAAAATAGCCAGGGAACGCCTTCATATTATAGAAGGTTTACGTATAGCTCTAGACAATCTGGATGAAATAATTGAGCTGATAAGAAGCAGCCAGGATCGGGAAAGTGCTCGCCAGGGTCTTATGACCCAATTTAATTTGACAGTTTTACAGGCTAATGCGATCCTGGATATGAGATTAGCCCAGTTAACAGGCCTGGAAAGAAGCAAACTGGAAGAAGAATACCAGACATTGATGGCTAAAATAGCTGATTATGAAGATATACTGGCTCGACCGGAACGAATACTAACAATGATTAAGGAAGATCTCAATGATATTAAAAACAAATATGGCGATAATAGAAGAACGGAAATAAGCCACGAAAGTACTGATTATAATGTCGAAGATTTTATAGAAGACCATGAGATAGTAGTAACACTAAGTAACCGTGGTTATATAAAAAGGCAGCCTCTTGATACATATAAAGCTCAAAAAAGAGGTGGAAAGGGAATTAGTTCAACTATGGCCAGGGCAGAAGATTTTGCCAGTAATATACTGGTAACGAGTGTTCTGGCAAATATCCTGTTCTTTACCAACCAGGGAAGAGTTTTTTCAAATAAAGCTTATCAGATACCAGAATCTTCACGTCAAGCCAAAGGAATGCCCGTAATCAATTTTTTAGAACTCAGGCCTGAGGAGAAAGTAACAACCATTGTAGCAACAAAACATTTTGACGATAAAAGACACCTGGTAATGGTGACCAGGAATGGGATTATTAAAAAGGTGGCTCTCTCCGCTTTTGAGAACATAAGAAAAAGTGGATTAATTGCAGTTCACCTGCTTGATGATGATGAACTGGTAGGAGTAATTAGAGTTGAGCCAAAGGACAGAATAATGCTGGCAAACTCTGCTGGTTTTTCAATAATGTTTGAGGAAAACCAGGTAAGGTCAATGGGAAGGACGGCTATGGGAGTAAAAGCAATTAATCTTGGTAAAGATAATTTTGTAATAGGTATAGATAAGTATCGAGAAGGAGGAAAAGTCCTATTAGTTACGGAAAAAGGATATGGAAAAAGGACACTCCTTGAAGAATTTAAAACCCAGAACCGCGGAGGCAAAGGTTTAAAAGCAATTGATATAACCAAGAAAAATGGAGATTTAGTCGCATTTAAAATAGTATCTGAAGATGAAGAACTGGTTATTCTTACTGGAGAAGGCCAGATAATTAGACTCGAAGTAGAAGATATTTCCTTGCAAAAAAGATATTCAAGGGGAGTATTGTTAATGAGGTTACCAGAAAATGATCGTATTGTTGGTGTTGCAAGGTTTAAAACAGAGAAAGAAGAATAAGAAAACCAACATTTTTTTGTAGAAGGAGAAAAACAAATGAGAAACCCTGTTCCAAGAGTAGCTGCCATCCATGACTTATCAGGTTTTGGAAGAGCTTCATTATCAGTGATAATCCCAATAATATCAACTATGGGAATACAAGTTTGCCCGATTCCTACAGCAATACTTTCAACCCATACGGGAGGCTTTGAAGACTACAAATTTATTGATCTCAGTGAGCATATGGAAAGCTACATTTACCACTGGAAAGAACTTAATATTAAGTTTAATTGTA
>DAOUSQ010000100.1 GCA_030627145.1 Syntrophomonadaceae bacterium
AACCTATGGTATTAGATAATACGGATAACCATGAAACAGCGTTTACAGTCTCGGTTGATTATAAAACTACTACTACTGGAATATCTGCATATGAACGAGCAGCTACTGTACAGGCCTTGATATCTAATGAAAGCAGGCCTGGGGATTTTAGAAAGCCCGGTCATATTTTCCCATTAAGATACAGAAACGGAGGTGTTTTGAGAAGAGCCGGGCACACTGAAGGCTCAATTGATTTAACTAAACTGGCCGGTCTTTATCCTGCAACTGTAATATGTGAAGTAATGAGTCAGGATGGAACAATGGCCCGTCTTCCGGAATTAATAGAACTTGCCAGGAAACACAATATAAAAATTGTTTCGATTGCTGATTTAATTGAATACCGCAGACATAAGGAAAAACTGGTTATAAGAGTAGATGATGCGTCATTACCTACGATGTACGGCAACTTTACTGCTATTGGTTATGAATCGCTATTAGATGGCAAAGGACATATTGCCCTGGTTAAAGGTGAGTGGGAAGAAAATGAACCGATTCTGGTGAGAGTACATTCTGAGTGCCTTACAGGTGATGTATTTGCTTCAAAACGTTGTGATTGCGGTGAGCAATTAGCGACTGCTTTAACTATGATTGAGAAAGAAGGTAAGGGCGTTCTTCTGTATATGCGTCAGGAAGGCAGAGGAATAGGCCTGATAAATAAAATAAAAGCATATAAGCTGCAGGATAAGGGTAAAGATACTGTTGAAGCCAATCTTGAATTGGGTTTTCCTGCAGACCTGCGTGATTATGGTATAGGGGCACAAATACTGGTTGACCTGGGAGTAAGAAAGATGCGGCTGATGACAAATAATCCGAAAAAAATACACGGGCTTGAAGGGTATGGGCTTGAAGTTGTAGAAAGAGTTCCCATAGAAATGCCGTATAAGGTGGAAAATCGCAGGTATTTGCAGACCAAGAAGGAAAAAATGGGTCATATTATTATGTTAAATTTATAAAGCTTCAATTTTATTAATAATAAAATGCATAATGCAAACAGGGAGGTATTTACAAGGTGTCGAAGGTTTATGAAGGGAATCTCTCAGGGGATAATCAGAAAATTGGTATAATCGTATCAAGGTTTAACGAATTCATCACAAACAAATTAATGTCAGGGTGTATTGATGCCTTGACCAGACACAATGTTAACCCAGATAATATAGAAATAGCATGGGTACCTGGTGCCTTTGAAATGCCGCTGGTGGCACAAAAAATGACGCAGAAGGATTATGATGCTGTTATCTGCCTCGGAGCTGTAATTCGCGGGGCTACTCCTCATTTTGAATATGTATCTAACGAGGTAACAAAAGGAATAGCTCAGGTAGGTTTGAATACAGGAATTCCTGTAATATATGGGATTATTACGGCTGACACAATTGAACAGGCTATTGAAAGGGCTGGTACTAAAGCAGGAAATAAGGGTTTTGATGCTGCTGTAACTGCTATTGAAATGATAAATTTAATTAAAGAAATACAATAATAAACCAAATTTTTTACCTGGATTTTTTTAAACCCTCGACTTCCTTAAAAGTCGGGGTTTTTTATGGCAAATTCTACCCTGGCAAAGTATACTATAAAGAACTGAAGAAATTGATTCTACTGTAAAGTGGCAAGATATTGATATTTATTATGTGGTCTAGCTTGATTTTTTAATATTTTTAACGTAAATTTTAATAATGAATCTATAAATATATCTATATGAATATGAAGTGAATATTCATATAGAATCAATCAGGGAGAGGTATTGATGGTTATAAATGGACTTATAGTGATTTTATTACTGGTATTAGTTTTACCTTTTGCAGTTAAACAGGTAGAAGAGAACCTGGAGATTTTTCTCTTTACTATGGGGGTTGCGGCCAGTATTATTTCTGGAATTATGAACATAGAACTGATTTTTAAAGCGCTGGAAGAACCAGTAATGATTGCATCAGCGGTTTTTATTGCCGGAGCACTTTTTTTTCTTTTACGCAAGTACTTCGATAGATTTATGAGTAAAGTCTATGAAAAAATACCTGTTTCAATCGTTGTTTTCTTGGTGGTTTTAGTTCTTGGGCTGCTATCAAGTGTTATAACTGCTATTATAGCTTCCATTATTCTGGTGGAAATTATTTTTTCCTTGCCTCTACAAAGAAATCATAAAATTGTTGTTTGTGTTATTGCCTGTTTTTCAATAGGAATGGGAGCAGCTTTAACACCTATTGGAGAACCATTAGCTACTATTACCATATCTAAACTTGATCAGGGATTTTTCTATCTCGTACAACTAGTTGGCAAGTATATAGTACCTGCAGTACTGGGTTTTGCTATAATAGCTGCTGTCTATTGTACATGGGCATTAAGAGGAAAGGACGAAGATTTATTAGAGAGACCAGTAGCAGCTACTATAGATGATGATGGTGACGAACTTACATGGGAGGACAATAATGAAGCGGATGAAAGTCTTGAGGAAATTGTAGGAGAAAAGGATACCTGGAAAGGCATAATTATCCGGGCATTGAAGGTATACCTCTTTGTTATGGCCCTGGTTTTTCTCGGGGAAGGGTTTCAACCTTTAATTGATCAATATGTTCTGGCTTTAGATTATCGTTTGCTTTACTGGGTAAACATGATATCTGCAGTACTGGATAATGCTACCCTGGCAGCTGCTGAGATAAGTAATCAGATGAGTAATCAGATGAGTACCATACAGGTAGAGGCAATTCTCATGGGGCTGATTATTTCTGGTGGAATGCTTATCCCCGGAAATATTCCCAATATCATTTCAGCATCAAAATTACGGATTACCAGTACTGAATGGGCTAAAATAGGGGTTCCCATTGGGCTCATCGTTATGGGTATATTTTTCATTTTGTTATTTTTATTGTAATAGAATACAGATATACAGGTTTAATTCATACTTATCAGGTAACAGTCTTAGTTGTCTATATATTCTTTTTCTAAAACTATTTTTACAATGCTATTTTTCCTGACCTGGAATATAATGTTATCATTATTACCATAGACCGCATCAAAATCCCCGGCTTTACCTGACAATTTCACATAGGCGTAATCTTTTCCATATTTTTCAACGGCCTTTGCAAACGGATCTCCTACTTTTACTCCGCGAGAAGTATTTAAAACGGGGGTATTAATATGCATTTTATGGAGTATATTTTCATCTTTGGTGAAAGTTAAAAGACAGTCCAGGGTTTTAGGTTTATAAATAGTACTCATGCCAAGAATTTGCCCCTCAGGAAATATACTTTTTACTTCATCAAAACATGAATTACCTATTTGTAGTATGCCGTTATTCGTTTCTATTCTGAAATCCTGATCAGTGAGGATAGCATTTTGTTCGGGATATACCACCTCCAGCTTGGAACGGTGACTGGAACTGATAAAACCTATTATGGCTGCAAAAGCCACTATTAACAGAACTATACGATACTCCTTTTTATCAAGGTTCCTCAATTAATTTTTCTCCCTTCTACTTTATTTCTGCGCTTAAATAAAAAAATGTGATAATATCGATAAATGAGTTTAATACCTGTCCTTATTTATGATATTATACTCTAGAAAACTTGAAAAGAGACAGGAAAAAAATGAAAGAAAAACAGCAGGATATCAAGTTGTGGGGTGAAAAACGTTATCACAGTTTAAATTACCACCTCCGGCAAAAATTTGGGCAGAAAGTATTTAAGATATCTTTAGATGCAGGGTTTACCTGTCCAAACAGGGACGGAACCCTGTCCCGGGAAGGGTGTTATTTTTGCAGCCTACGTGGTTCGGGGGACTTTGCCGGTGATAGAAAAATGGATCTGGAACAGCAGTTTAATCAGGTTAAGCAGATGATGCATAAAAAGTGGACGAACGGGAAGTATATTGCTTATTTTCAGGCTTTTACCAATACCTATGCTCCTGTTGATAGACTAAGGCATATGTATGAGTTAGCCCTTGAGCAACCGGGAGTAGTTGGGCTTGCTATAGCCACTCGTCCTGACTGCCTTCCTGAAGACGTCCTTGAACTTTTAGAGGAGTTTAACGAGCGTACTTACCTGTGGGTTGAACTTGGCCTGCAGTCTATTCATAAGAAAACCGCCCGTCTGGTAAACCTGCAATATGATTTTGAAATATTTTGCGATTCACTTAAGAAATTACGGAAGCGAAATATTGAGACCTGTGTGCATATTATTCTTGGTTTACCCGGTGAAGACAGAGAAGATATACTCTTAACGGGAAGGACTATTGCATCCTTACCAATTCAAGGATTAAAAATACACTTACTGCATCTCATGAAAGGAACTCCCCTGGTAAAGTTTTATGAGCAGAATAGACTGGAGTTTTTGTCTAAGGGAGAGTATATAGATCTCGTCATAGATATTCTAGAAATGACTCCACCAGACATCGTAATTCATCGTTTAACAGGTGATAGTCCACGCGACTTGTTGATTGGCCCCCGGTGGAGTTTAAACAAATGGGAGGTGCTTAATAGTATTGAAAGCAGGTTGGTTGAGCGTAATACCTGGCAGGGAAAGTTGAGTTAGAAATGCTTGACAATAAACACAGCTATATACTATAATGTTTCTTGCTTAGAACAATAAAATATCATATGCGGCAGTGGCGGAATTGGCAGACGCGCTAGATTCAGGTTCTAGTGGGGGCAACTTCGTGGAGGTTCAAGTCCTCTCTGCCGCACCATAGAATTTACCGGGAGTTGAGGTCTCCGATTTTTTGTTTTCTGGGTACGGATTTTTGCACGAATTTATCAAATACACGAATTTTACACGGATAGGTATTACTGCCAAAATTGAAATGGATATACATAAAAAAGGTAAAACTCAAATGGTGAACACATGGTTTCGCTTTTACGTGAGGCGAGGAAGGAATACCGTAGGGGCAGACCTATATGTCTGCCCAGAGGGCTTATCA
>DAOUSQ010000077.1 GCA_030627145.1 Syntrophomonadaceae bacterium
TATCAGGAGGAAGAGCTTATATTTTATGTAATTCTAAGCTATGCTCACGAAACGGTGTCCAATAAAGGGGGAATGGCTCAATGCTAGTGAAATTAAATAATGGGTTTCGTGGAACAATTAGGATAATATGCTGTTAGGTACAAGAACTTCGATGTAAAATTAACTGAAAAGCAAATATTAAAAATTAAAAAAAATCATCTTAAACTGATATAATAACTCTATTGATAATATGTTATTGCCTGATCCTGATAATATTTATAATTAATATTTTGAAAGTGGTGTAATAGAGAATTGGATGCCATAAAGATTATTCAACAGGCAGAAGAACGCCTTGCTGAGATATATAGAAACCTGGAACAAATTGCTTACCAGAACCAGATTAAAGTTTTAAATGCTTTTAAAAAATATCACGTAAGAGATTTTCATTTTAGCCCATCTTCCGGATATGGATACGGTGACACTGGCAGAGATTTACTCGAAGATATTTATGCGGAAATTTTTGTGGTTGAAGATGCCCTGGTCCGTTCCCAAATTGTTTCGGGAACTCATGCTATATCTGCTTGCCTTTTGGGAATTTTAGAACCTGGAGATGAATTAATATCTGTAGCAGGTAGTCCTTACGATACCCTCAGAATGGTTATAGGCAAAAACTCAAATCTGAGGGGTACATTGATAGACAAAGGCATAATATACCGGGAAATTGATCTTGATGATAACCTGCAGCCGGATATTAACAATATTACAAGTGCTGTATCAGCAAATACACGAATGGTCTTAATCCAGCGTTCCCGGGGTTATAATTTAAGGCCTTCACTGGATGTAGAAACTATTGCCAGCTTAATTAAAGTTGTGAAACAAAAGAATCCATCGACAATTGTTTTAGTTGATAATTGTTATGGTGAGTTTACCGATATTAAAGAACCTGGTGAGTATGGTGCTGATATTATAGCTGGCTCCCTTATCAAAAACCCTGGTGGTGGACTGGCACCCAGTGGTGGATATATAGCTGGCAAAAAAGATCTGGTTGAACAGATATCGTATCATATTACTGCTCCCGGGCTTGGTAAGGAACTTGGCGCAACTCTAATTAACAAAAGCTATATATACCAGGGGCTCTTTTTGGCACCTCATGTAGTTTCACAAGCACTAAAAGGGGCCTGTTTGATTTCATACATATTTGAAAACCAGGGATATGAAGTATTCCCGAAATGGAATGAGCCACGTGCAGATATAGTACAGGTCATAAAACTTAAAGATGCTAAAGAGGTATTACAGTTCTGCCAGATAATACAGAGTAACTCACCCGTTGATAGTGATGTTACCCTGGAATATGCTGAGCTTCCGGGTTATGATGACAAAATAGTTATGGCAGCAGGGACCTTTGTACAGGGGGCTTCTATAGAAATGTCATGTGATGCTCCAATGCGATACCCCTATTGTGCTTTTATCCAGGGTGGATTAACCTATGAACACTATCGCTATGTAGTAGAAAAAATTATTGATAGTTTAATTCTCAAATAGAAGGAAATCAGGGGAAATCAAGGTACCTGTCCCCCCCTGATTTCTCTGATCTTTGAAAGGGAGCAATTATGAATATTCTTATTTTATCAGTTATTATAATTATTATTTTAATCGGTGTAGCTGGGACAGTTGTACCTTTGATACCCGGAATTCCTTTAATATTTATTACCATTGCTGCCTATGGCTGGCATGAGGGTTTTCATACTATTACTGTAAAGTACCTGGTTATTTTAGCCGGGCTGACAATACTATCAATGTTAATTGATTACCTTTCTACTGTAATGGGGGCAAAATATTTTGGCTCGAGTAAGAAAGGTATATGGGGGGCTTTCCTGGGGACATTTATAGGATTATTTATTTTTCCACCCCTGGGAATACTTTTAGGTCCGTGGTTGGGAGCAGTTATAGGAGAATACCTGGAATTAAATGATATAAATAAAGCTATAAGGGTTGGTATGGGTACGGTAGTTGGATTGTTTTCCGGAATAATATTCAACTTCATCCTGGCCCTTCTTATGTTAGTATCATTTATTGCCTTTGTATTTTAATTGATAAATAAACATGAATATGATAATCTTATTTAGTTATTTTGTTAAAGCTATATAAAAGCTTGGAGGGGTACTGTGGATAAAGAATATATTTTAAGAAAGGCACATGAAGAGAATGTGCAATTTATTCGGTTACAGTTTACAGATATACTAGGGGTCATGAAAAGTATATCCATTACTCTGGAGCAATTGGAAAAAGCTCTTGATGGAGAATTAATGTTTGATGGGTCTTCCATAGAAGGTTTTGTTCGTATTGAAGAATCCGATATGTATTTGAAACCTGACCTGAATACTTTTTTAATTCTTCCCTGGACAAGTCCTAATGTGGGTGGAAAAACAGCAAGACTTATATGTGATATTTACAATCCGAACAATCAACCTTTTGAAGGTTCACCGCGTTATGCACTCCAAAGGGTTTTAAAAGAAGCAGAAGATTTAGGTTTCAGTATGTTTGTTGGGCCTGAACCTGAATTTTTTATGTTTCATGTAGATGAAAATGGTTTACCCACTCTGGAAACCAATGATAAAGCCAGTTATTTTGATCTTCCTCCTGTTGATAAAGGAGAAGATGCCAGGAAAGACATGGTACAAACATTACAAAACATGGGATTTGAAATAGAGGCTGCCCATCATGAAGTTGCACCAGGACAGCATGAAATTGATTTCAAATATGAAAATGCATTAACCACTGCAGATAATATTGTTACTTTTAGAATTGTAGTTAGAACCATTGCCCAGCGTCATGGACTGCATGCTACTTTTATGCCCAAACCCATATATGGTATAGCCGGGTCTGGCATGCATCTTCATATTTCCTTATTTAAAGGTGGAGATAATATTTTTTATGACCCACAGAAGGAAGATGGTTTGAGTGACATATGCCGTTATTTCATTGCTGGGGTAATAAAACACTCTAAAGCTATATCAGCTATCACAAGTCCAACGGTAAACTCATACAAGCGATTGGTACCAGGATATGAAGCACCTGTATATATAGCCTGGTCATATCGCAACAGAAGTCCTTTGATCAGGATACCTGCACGTCGTGGGATTGGAACAAGAATTGAAGTCCGTAATCCTGATCCCTCGTGTAATCCTTACCTGGGCCTGGCAGTAATTCTTAAAGCTGGTTTGGATGGTATTAAAAATAAAATTGAAACTCCGGCTCCGGTTGAACAGAATATATATGAAATGGATTTAGCTACAAGGCGTTTAAATAATATTGAATCTTTACCAGAGAATCTTTACGAAGCAGTTAATGAATTGACTAAAGATAAGATGATCCAGGAAGCACTCGGTGAACATATTTATTCCCGGTTTGTTCTGGCCAAAATAAAAGAATGGGAAAATTATAGTTCAAGGGTATATGACTGGGAAATCGATGAATATCTAGAAAAATTCTAAAGAACCGCAAAGTCCCCAATATGGGGGAATATAATAAAGATTGGCCCCTTCAAGAACAGGAATAAAGTTTTTACTTTCTTGGAGGGGCACAAAAAAACAGAAAACCCCACAAAGTTTTTTTAAATTACATCATACGCAGTAATCCTGAAACTTTACCTGCAATTTGAATATTTTCTACTATAAAAGGTTCCATTAAACTATTTTCCGGCCTGAGTTCTATATAACCGTCTCTCTTAAAATATCTTTTTACTGTAGCTTCATCCTCTAAGATAGCTACAATTATTTCACCGTTTGCAGCATCAGACTGCTGTCTTACAATCAGGAAATCCCCATCTAGTATACCGGCTTCTATCATACTGTCACCCTTAACTTTAAGAATAAAATGGGTCCCCTGTCCGATAAAATCAACCGGGACCGGAAAATAAGCGTCAATATTTTGTTCTGCCAGTATTGGTGAACCAGCAGCAACGTTCCCTACAACAGGAAGGGGAATCGTTTCACTTATTGTTTCAGGGCCTTCAGTTTCAATAGGAACAATTGCACGGGGCTTGGTAGGACCTCTTTTTAAAAGTCCTTTTTTTTCCAGCTGAAGCAAATGAGAATGTACAGTGGAACTGGATTTTAGTCCTACAGCCTGACCAATCTCCCTTACAGATGGGGGATAACCTTTTGTTTTTATTTCTTTTTTTATAAATTCAAGTATAAGCTTCTGTCTTTCACTTATATTAAGTTCATTGTTCATAGTCTAACCTCCCTCATATTTGATTGAATTATAGCATATGTTCAAGATTTAAAACAGCTGTTCGCGATTAAGTAGATAATAGTTATTAGAGAATAGTGAATAGTTTCTGTTGAAAAAAGCAAAGCTTTTTTCTTATTATTATAAGTATATCCGCGTCTATTTCTAAAAGCCACTATCCATTTCATACCACTAGCCTCTATCATATGCACTGCTATATTCAATACCACAACAGCAAAAATTCAAAAAAAATCAGTGTACATCTGCGTTAATCTGTGTCCATCTGTGGCTAAGAGAAAATTCCGCGTGCGATCCAGCACTCAATAAAAAATCTTAGAATCGAAAGATACTATTAGCGCAGGATGATACAGAAATAGATTTCGCAACGATATGGTGAGTGCCGGAGAGCCAGCGTCTATTACCTTAATCCCAGGAAAACGCCAGTTTTCCTTCCTAATCTATTCTCTAATCTCTAAATCCAAAAGCTTTCCGGGTTAGCATTTTCAATGCTGGATAGGAACTTCTTCTTTGCTCCTGGATACTGGCTTTCAATATATTCTAAGAGTGATCGTAATTCATCACGTTTAGTAAAACCATCGACAGGACAGGGATTCTTAACTGGTACAATGTTTAGAGAACTGGAAAATAATTTAATATCCGATTCTTCTACATAAATTAAAGGCCTAATAACAGTAATATCCATTCGATCAAGATACGTTATAGGTTTAAATACATTAAAACGGCCTTCATAAATTATTGACATAAGCAGGGTAATAACTGCATCATCAAGATGATGCCCGAGTGCCACCTTATTGCATGATAATCCTTTTGCTACACGGTTCAGGGCTCCACGGCGCAAATTAGAACAAAGCGAACAGGGATTTTTTTCTTTCCTGTGTTCAAAAACTATCTGACCTATGCTGGTTTTTTCTATCTGTAAAGATAAACCCAGGGAGGAACAAAAATCAAGAAGAGATGTAATATCAGTTTCCCAGCCGAGATCAATGTACACAGGAGATATTTGGAAATTCAGCGGTGTATATTTTTTGAGTAATTCAAGAAAATAGAGCATTGTAAAACTATCTTTGCCACCGGATAAACCAGCAGCCACGTGGTCTCCATTCTCGACCATATTATATTTTAGATTTGCATCACGGATTTTTTTGAAAATAATTTCACGTCTTCTTCTACTCATTGTTATAACCCTTTCAGTTCAATTACGCTTAATTATAATCAAGGACAGTAGTTGCTTTCAAATTCAGGATTTTTTTTGTAAAAAAAAAACACTTTGCCTAAAGTGTTATAAAATTAGTTACACATATTAGCGAAGTGAATTGAAAAATCTATTTAAAGTTGATTCCACTGCGAAAAGTCCGTTATTATCTCTTTCCAGGGAGACTTCAGTCTCCTGAAAATCAGGATACTAATTCTTCGGCATTTGACGCGGAAGCTAAAGCATCCGCTACAAATAATATAGAAAAATTATAAA
>DAOUSQ010000014.1 GCA_030627145.1 Syntrophomonadaceae bacterium
CCACAAAAAGACATAAGAAAAACCCCAGTGAAATTTGAGCCATTTGTCCAATAAATTTGGCCATTCTTTCAACCTTTATACTTTCTGACATATGATTTACCAGATTGAGGATTGCAGACAAAATAATTAAAGGAAATACAATTGATTTTATTCCATTGGCAAATGCAGTTGCTGCCGTCATGAGTATGGGGAAAAGCATTACTGAGGCATTCACATTACCCAGTCCGGCTGTTAAAACCAACATTTGTGGTAACATACCAACCATAAATGAAACCATATTCTCTATAGTCTGCTGGCCGATACCCAGGACAATTTTAAATGAGCCAAGTGCTATAGCACAAAGAGCAAGAAAACACGCCAGGTATGAGATTTGAGCTACTCCCGAGGAAAATGCAGTCTGTAAATTAATAAGTAAAGCCGCAAGAACCGATAAAATTAATAATTTACCCAGAAGGCTGGAATTAGCAATTATTTCCTTAAAGAAAAAACGTATTGTGTTTGTACCTACTTCTTTAAGATCAAAATTCCATTCACCCCTGGTAAAATCTATCAACCATTCTTTAACAGATTTTCTATCCATATAGTTACTTATCTCTTCATCAATATTGTCTTTATATTCTTCTAGAACATCCAGATCCAGACTTTTTATCGTATCCTGCAGCAAAAAAACCGGCTCACTCTCATCTGCATCTCCTGCCAGTGCCTGTAACGGTGCAATAAAAACATTTATCACCAATAAAAACAATAGAATAGCCTTAACAGACAGGTGTATTCGCACACCATCAGTAGTCAGGAGCAGGGAGTTGTTATTAATATATTTTTTTTTACACAATGTTTTACTCAATTACTCCCACTCCTTGCATCTCTTTCTTATACTTCATACTCCATAACGTTAACCAGGCATAAGGTCCATTAAGGATTCCAATATGGCAATCATTATTGGCAAAGCCAGAACAGCAATAATTATCTTAGAGGCAAATTCGACTTTCTTAGCAACTGCCTGTTCACCGGCATCCTGGCAAATTGCAGCTGCAAATTCACCCAGATAGGCAACACCCAGTATTTTTAACACAGTCGCCAGGAAAAAATAATTAATTTCTGCTCGATGGGTTAATTCTTGCATAACACTTATTATGGAAGCCATTTTACTCATCATTAATGTAAAAATGATGATACTAAAAACTATGCTTAAAATAACTGCCATAACCGGCTTTTCCTGCCGGAGAATCAGGAGAAGTACAGTAGTTATAAGGGCTAATCCCACTATCTGAGCTATTTCCACCCATATCTCCCCTTATGTTTGTTAGGAGTAAGGGATAAGGAATAAGGAGTCACTCATTAGTTGTTGATGACTCCCAACACCCGCCCCCTCACGCCTTATTTTTTTCTTTATAAATTAAAAACTGACCTTACTACAGTAAAGAGTTGATTCATTAACTGGACTACTATGATCAGAACTACTACTACACCGGCAAGGGTTAACATTTCAGCCTGTTCTTCTCTTTTAGCCTGTTTGAGAACAATGGATAATACGGAGATAAGTATACCGATACCAGCTATGCGAAAAATAACTTCAATATCCATTTGAAGACCTCCTATAATAAATTTGCAATACCCTATCTATAACTACAGGAGCAATAGAACCACCAAAGCCCCAATTATAAAGCCCCCATAGGTCCAGAGCTTATGCCCTGATTCCATTTCCTGCAGGGCTTTTTCTTCCTGTATTTGTAGTTCTCCCTGGATTAAAGCAAAAAACTTCCTTTGTTCCCCCACATCTGACATCCCCAGCTGCAGTGCTGCAGCACTTAAAATTTCGATATCAGCTTTCTTTAACTCTGAATTATTCTCCAGCACCTGCAGTCCTTTCATCCATGCTTCCCCGGCCGTAGTACCTTCTCTGGCTTCCAACCTGTTGGAACTTTCATGGAATAAATAGGAAACCGGCGCTTTACAAAACCGAGCCGTTCTTGCCAGTGCCCGGGAAAGAGGTGTATGCATATATGTAATTTCTTTTTCCAGAAAACCAAGGGCCATTCTTAAATATTTGATTTGTTCCACTCTCTTATCAATACGTCTGGCTCCCATTAGGCCCCAGCCGCCAAAACCTGCAACCACAAATGCTATCCCCAGAGTTTTTAATAACATTATTAATCCCACCTGATTATTTCTTCCAAAGTACCCGGGCCATTGCGCCGTGATAAAACCACCCCAACCTTAAAAGCCTCCAGGGCAAGTAAATCTTTAATAACAGGTCTCTTCTTGACTTCCTCCAGGTTCCCTGCGTGAATACTGGTTATTACAGATACGCCTGCATTAACACATTCCTGGATAGCTTCAACATCTTCACGTCTGCCAATTTCATCGGTTATTATTATCTGTGGAGACAGTGAACGTACAGCCATGACTATTCCCTGTGCTTTTGGACAGGCATCCAATACATCAGTTCGTGGCCCGACATCCAACTGGGGAACCCCCCGGTAACTCCCTGCCAGTTCCGAACGTTCATCTACCACAACCACATTTCTTGGAGAGGACATGTAACTCCCGGAAGAAAGAATTCTTGCAATATCCCTTAAGACAGTGGTTTTCCCGCAGCGAGGTGGTGATATCACCATCGTATTCATTACCATACCGTTTGAATACGGGCAAATATGCGACATCAGGGGTTGAGCACAGTTCTTTATTTCCCGTGCGATTCTAAAACAGACACTGGAGAAATCTTTTATAGTCTTGATCTCATTCCCCTGCATTATTACCTGTCCTGCCAGTCCAACCCTGTTTCCCCCAGGTATAGTAATAAATCCTCTTTTTATCTCTTCTTCAAATGCATAAAGAGAATTATCGCTAATAGAAGCAATAGTCCGGTATATATCTTCACCACTGACCCGGTAGCCTTCATCAAAGTTCTCCATGACACGGCCCTGATTATCCACGGTATAATCTTTATCACCAATTTTTAATAACAATGGTTGGCCACAACGCAAACGAATTTCTTCTAATTTTGACAAGTATTCCTCTTTAAGACCTGCCAGCATATCTTTTATCACAGGTGATAGATAAGAAATGATTTTATGTTTAACTACTTCTCCTTTAAGGACAGCCATCTAAACACCACCTTGCTTATAATAAATATTGGACTGGTCAGTAAAATATTCCATTTATCTTTATTAGAGAATAGTTTCTGTTGGAAAAACTAACGTTTTTTCCTTTTTTTGTTAACACTGAGCAACATTACCCTTTTATGATTCGCTTTCAGTGAATAGTGAGACATGCTTTTTTGAGAATAAAGAATAGTAAATAAATTGAAGTTTTTTCTTTTGGATGTAGATTTCGTGAAGGAAAAAATTTTTACATAACTTTGTTGTGGGTAAAAAAAGTAGACTGCTTTTAAAACAGTCCACCTTAATAAAAAAAATATACTATCCTGGTTTTATGACGGTGAGGGGTTTTCTATTTGTGAATCATTATTTTCTGTTTTATCATTTATATAGGCAGGTTCATAGTCGAATGACCCATCATTAATAAATACTACTTCATTACAATTTGGACATATTATTTCAATAACATCATCATCGTCCATTACATCAGAACTAAAATATAATTGTTCACCACAATTTGAACATTTAACTTCAATATAATCAGAATCAGCATTCTCATTATTAACGTTTTCCTCTAAATCGAACAGATCATCGTCGATACTTTCGACATACTCTTTAAAATCCTCAAACTCATTTCTCATATTTATAATTTCATCAGTGATCTCTTCAAGTACACCTAGCATTCCGGAAATTATTTTTCCCTGCGGGCTTCCATCGCTTATATTAAGTCCTTCGGTTAAACCCTGCAGATAACTGACTTTTTCTGAAATATCTTTCAAAATCAATCCTCCTTTTTAATACTTATTTATGAGCTAGATTAACTCAGGTTTAGTATTTGTATTAAAAGGAGGAAATAAACTCAAATGTTTATGAATTATTATTGGCACAAGGAAAATGGACGCGGGTTCGCTGTGCTCAATTCAGTTGGTCAGTGTCTATGTACAATATATTGATCATTTAGCAAACGCGAAAATAATTAAAAATTAACGATTATGCTCTTTCCATATACTCCCCGGTGCGGGTATCTATTCTCAGTTTATCGCCTGTATTCACAAATAGAGGTACTTGAACTGTAGCCCCAGTTTCTAAAGTGGCATTCTTTGTCGCACCTGTAGCTGTATCACCTTTTACACTGGGTTCGGTATCAACTACTTCCAGTTCAACAAAATTGGGTAGTTCAATACCGATAATATTACCCTGGAAAAATAAAACCTGAATATTCATATTCTCCAGCAGCCATTTAACTCCATCACCCATAGCCTCTGGACTGATAGAGATCTGTTCATAGTTTTCATTATCCATAAAAACATAGTCATCGCCATCATTATACAGGTACTGCATTTCCCTTCTATCTAAATGGGCACGGTGAACCTTTTCTCCGCCCCGGAAAGTCTTTTCAATACTTCCACCTGATTTAACATTCTTTAGTTTAGCCCGTACAAAAGCCGCACCTTTACCCGGTTTGACGTGTTGAAATTCTACTACCTGGTAAGCCTGTCCATCCAGTTCAATAGTTACACCGGTCTTAAAATCGTTAACAGAAATCATTTTATCCCTCCAATAAATTTTTATACAACTTTCACACTTGACAGGATAATATTATTTTATTCCATAAAAATTATTATTTAAGTAATAGGTGAAAGGTTAGGAATAAAACGTGAGGCAAATAATCATTGAATCTAGAAAAATCCTGCTTACACGAAATCCTTACACCTTACTTATTACTCTTGGACAAAAAACATCAATATTTTTTATTATTTCAAATCAGATATTGTCTACTGCAAAAGTTAAATTACTAATAGGTCTTTATCTGAATGGGTGATTATTTCACATCCCTCATCTTTTACTATTACGGTATCTTCGATCCGTATTCCTCCCCAACCGGGAATATATATTCCTGGCTCAATTGTTATTACCATATTTTCACGCAATACTGCCTGGCTTCGCGAAGATACCAAAGGCTGTTCATGAATTTCCAGTCCTACGCCATGTCCAGTACTATGTACAAAATATTTATCCAGATCATATTTTTTCAAGCAGTCGCGTATTTTTCGATCTATATCCCGGCATGCTTCACCCGCCTTAACCAGCGATACCCCCATTTTCTGTGCCTCCAAGACCGCCAGGTAATTATCCCTGAGCTGTTGTGAAGCTTTCCCAACAACAATAGTCCTGGTCATATCACCCGCATAACCATAATAAAAACCTCCGTAATCCATGGTTACCATATCACCGGTCTCAAAGCATCTTTCACCTGGATGCCCGTGAGGTAAAGCTGCATTCTCAGCAGACACTACAATTGTATCAAATGACTCTTTTGCACAGCCTTTTTCCTTTAAAAGAGTAACTATATGGTTGGCAATCTGTCTTTCTTGCAGTCCGGGTTTTATGATTTTACAGGTATCTGAAAAGACTTCATCGCTTATACGAGCAGTCTCCCGTAATAGTTGAAGTTCCGGTTCATCCTTTATTATTCGTAGATTTTCTACCGCATTAGATAAAGGTATCATTTCACTACTTAGCTTATTTTCTAATTCTACATAAAACTGATAAGTAATGTCATGGCTCTCTACGCCAATTCTTTTAAACCTGCTTCCTATTTCTATCAGTTTTTCAAAACCAGGAGGCTTTTCTTCAATAAGCTCCCAGTCTGTACACTCCCTGGCAACCTGTTCAAAATACCTGGAATCGGTAAATATGTATTTTTTGTCAGTAGATACTAAGAGCTTAGCATCACTTCCACCAGTAAAACCTGACAGGTAGCGAATATTTTCGGCTTTGCTTACCAGAAAAGCATCTACTTCATACTCTTCTAGCAAATCAAGTAGTTTAGTTATACGATTATTAATGTTTAATCACCTCTTTTTTAAAGAATACAACTTTCAGGTGACAGGGGGACGTTTTTTTATCTGTTTTTTCGTATTAATTCACAAGCGGCAGTTACTGCTAGTTTATAACCAGATGGACCGAAACCAAATATACCACCTGCAGCTACAGGAGATATGAGTGAATGGCGACGGAAATCTTCACGCGCATGTATATTGGATAGATGAACCTCGATAACAGGTATATTAACCGCTTTTAAAGCATCATGTATACCAATACTGTAATGAGTCAGGGCTCCGGCATTAATGATAATTACATCAACCTTACCAAAAGCCTCCTGAATCTTATCAATTAATGCCCCTTCATGATTAGACTGAAAAAACTCTAATTCAACCCCATCTGGCACAGGCATATCTCTTAAATCCTTGTTTATCTCCTCCAGGCTTTGTTCTCCATAAATTTCTTTTTCACGTACTCCCAACATATTAAGATTGGGCCCATTTATTACAAGTATCACGGCAGACACAGCTTAACCTCCCCCTGGCTTTATTCACCACCAATACTCAAGCTCTTTAGACGAATTGTCGGTGCAGCCTTTGACCCATAAAAACGCAGATCATTTCCTACAGTTTCTATATCTTTAAAAAACTGTATCATATTTCCGGCTATAGTTACACCGCGCACTGGATAGCTTAACTGCCCATTTTCAATCATTATACCTGATGCACCAACTGAAAAATCCCCGGATATGGGATTGGCAGTATGCATACCCATTACCTCAGTAATATAAAAACCCTTATCCAGTCCATTTATCAGTTTTTCCGGGCTTTCTTTTCCCGGTTGAATGATAAAATTTGTAGTTCCCACAGAAGGCAAACCGCGAAAAGAACCCCTCTGCCCGTTACCTGTAGACTGTACTCCTGCTTTACTGGCAGTATAGGTATCGTACAGGAATCCCTGTAAAATACCATTTTCAATAACGATATTTTTCCTGGCAGGGACTCCTTCCCCATCAAAAGGGAAACTCCCAATTCCATTTTCATATGTACCGTCGTCTACCAGTGAAAAAACTTCTGAGGCCACCATCTGACCCCTTTTATCAGCAAATAAAGACTTACCCTTCTGAACTGCTTCAGCATTCACCATTTGAGCAAGCATCCCCATAAATCCAGCCACTACGTACGGCTCCATGATACAGGGTAACCTGTCTGAGTTTATTGTACGGGCATTAAAACTTCTTATCGCTTTTCTCGCTGCTTCTTCACCTACTAATTCGGGTTCTAATTCCTTTATTCGCTTTTTTAACATTACTGAAAAACCATTCTGGGCATCAGCTTTTTCTTCTGCTACCAGGAAAATATATATCCCGCTGAAGTTACCTTTTTCATAAGCATATAAGCCATTACTGTTGATAATCAGTGAACTGTATTCAGTTTCTTCATATCCTGCTCTTTCAATAATTGTTATTCTTTTGTCAGTTGATTTCGCCACCTGCTCCACTTTACGGGCCATTTCAATTTTATCTTCCAGGCAGGTAGCCGGGATGTTATTATCAAAGGTGTTTATATCCGGATAACATGATACTGCAGGTGGTAGTATATTATGTTTATCAGCAGCTGTATATTTAGAAATACTTATTGCATCATCGACCACTTCATTAACAGCAGCATCAGACAGATCACTGGTATAGGCAAAACCCAGACGTCCTCTATTTATTACCCTTAATCCCATGCCTATTTCTTCTGCTTCTTTTAAGGTTTCAACCTGGCCATTTACTACTTCTATACTCAACTCCCGGTCGTGTAAAAGAAAAGCCTCTACCTCAACCCCCTGTTTTCTGGCAGAAGCCACAGCCTTTTCTCCAATTTCCCGAAGAAAGTTTTCCATCTTAAAAGCCACCTGCTCTTTCTTTTTTCTTTATTACTTTTCTTTAATAACCCGGTTAATTCATATACAATACTATTAAATTTGTGACAGTTACTAACAGTATTTATTCCTGTGGAAGAAGGGGGATAAAGGCGAGCGAAATGTAGTACCCGCGCCCAGAATCTAATTAAATTCTAGTTTTATTAATACTTTATACCACAGGCTTAAGACCGGACTCTTCAGGAATAGGAATAAATACTGTTATCCCCTTGCAGTTTTTTCTATAATACAAAAAATCTATATTCGCCTTATTCTTTTAATCTGGTGCCCATCTTCCATTGATGTGCCGCCAACTGTAAGTTCTTTAATTCTAATCGTTGGCTGTGCATCAGACACCGGTACTCCCTGACCGTCTTTGCCGCATACACCAATAGCAAAGCCCAGGTCATTCCCAATCCTGTCTATATTATTGAGAACCTGAGGACCATTGCCTGTAAGAGTAGCCCCCCTGACCGGGTATTTTATCTCACCATCTTCAATGATATAGCCCTCTTGAACATCAAAAACAAAATCCCCGTTGGTGGTATTAACCTGTCCCCCACCCATTTTTTTAACCAGCAATCCTGCCGGGGTAGATTTAACTATTTCTTCCGGGTCATCCCGGCCTGGAGCAATAAATGTATTACTCATGCGGGGTATGGGTTTATGCTGGTAGGATTCCCTTCTGCCGTTTCCGGTAGACTTTTTCCCGTCCTTTTCAGCAGTCAGCCTGTCATACATATACTCAACCAGTTCTCCTTTATCTATGAGAACTGTCCTTTCACCCTGGTTACCTTCGTCATCAAACACAAAAGAACCATAATTTCCATTGATAGTAGCGTCATCAATAACACTCACACAATCGGCCGCCACTTTCTGTCCCATTCTATTTTTATAAACTGACAGGCCTTTTTGCACCAGGTCAGCTTCCAGACCATGCCCACAGGCCTCGTGCACCATTGTACCACCAGCCTCTGAGGACATTACCACTGGCATCCTGCCTGCAGGTGCAGGTCGGGCTGACAGCATACTAATCGATAGATTGGCAGCTTTTTCCGCCATGTCTTCAAAAGAGACTTTATCCAGTAGTTCCCAGCCGCATGCACCACCTGCCGATTCATAACCGGTCTGGGTAATCCCATCCCTTGATGCTACTGTACTTACAATAAGTCTGACCCGGGCACGTTCTTCCTCCACCAGTTCCCCTTCACTATTGGCTATCTGTATGTTCTTATATATATCACCTGCAGCAACGGTAACCTGTCTTATA
This sequence comes from Syntrophomonadaceae bacterium, assembly GCA_030627145.1. The sequence continues at coordinate 9,103 of DAOUSQ010000014.1, forward strand.
TCTTCACTGATGCTTCGTGCCATTTTATTTGCTGCCAGTACATGCTCAATTTTCTCTTCAAAAGTAACTGTCTGGGGGAGCCGTTTAAACTCAATTTTAAAATCAGGTTTTTTAACCGATAAGTCAATTTCCCTGCTGGCTAAAGGCTTTTCAGAACCTGCGGCATGATTGGCAACTGATGCTGCTTTGCAGAGTCCTTCTTTAGAAAGGTCATTGGTGTAAACATAGGCAGTTTTACCATCTTTAATTACCCTGATACCTGCACCTTTTTCCCGACCGCTGTTTATTTTTTCTATTCGGTCATCTTCACAGAATACATTACTAACCTGTTTTTCTTCAATATAAATCTCGGCAAAGTCACCGCCTTTTTTTAAGGCTTCATCCAGGACTCTTGCGAGTACGTTCTTATCAAACATAGTCTACCTCCAGGTAAGAAAATTCAATATCAACATAATAACTTTTCTACTCCAATAACAGTAACAATTTCAGGGGAATTAATCCAAACAGTTCTTAACTCATTATTTAGTGTCTGCAATAATCCCCCGAAAATGTATTTCACCATTTTGCCACAAAAACCCTCTAATTTACGGATATCCTCTCTGGCCGGTTTTTTCTATTTTTTTGCGGAAAGTTGATTCCCCTGCAAAAACCTAAAACTATTATAATTTTTTCTATATTATCTGTAGCGATGCTTTAGCTTCCGCATCAAATGCCGAAGAATTGGCATCCTGATTTCAAAGGAGACTGAAGTCTCTTCTACAAGGGGTAATAACGGACTTTTCGCAGTGGAATTAAAGTTTTATTTGATATTTCAAAATTATTTAGTCCTATTTAGTAAAAAGGATTATCTCGTCCTTCACCAGGTTTAATCGTTTCTTCAACACCTTTTATCCCCAGTAATGACTTATTATCATAATAGGTAGTAACAACAATGTCCAAATTTATACTGCCATTACCAGATTCCTTACTCATAGTAACACTGTCAATAGTGTATATACGAGGAGCTTTTTCAATCTTCAACATATAGGTCAGGATATTATAATAACTACCCCTGACCGTAAGATAAAGGCTATAAGCATTAACACCCTCTAACTCATTATCAGGTTCCTTCTCTTGTTTACTGCTACTTCCACCGGTAAGCTGTCCCATTCCCATAACCTGAAGCTCATCTTCAGGAATACTTTCCTGGTTACTCAGAGACAATAATTTGACTCCAGCTTCCCCGGCACTATCTTCCAGGTAAGATATTACTTCAGGTAAATATGGGGATTCAGGCACTTTTAATGCCAGTTCCTCATATTCTTCTTTGATCTTCTCCTTTTCCACACCTATATCCCCTATATCCGCATGAGTTGTCCTGGCACGCTCAGCCACCTGTATGGCTGCTTTTAACCGGCCATTCTCATCAGCTAACAGCATAGTTTTTTCCCTTACAGGTTGGTAGACGTAATTATAGAAAACATATATCCCAGCTGCCACCAGCAAGAAACAGAGCAGAATCTTTTCACGCTTCGATAATTTCATTTTTGTTCTGCCTCCCAGCCCACTTTTATAGAAAACACTATTGTATCAGAAGACTCATCTAAATCTGATGACACTACTAGAATATCATTAAATACCGGGCTTCTTCTTAAACCAGACAGAAATTTAGCTACATCTGAATGGTCATGAGCATAACCATTCAGAGCTACTGTCACTGTTTGTATATCTATTCCTTTGATAATTACACCATCTGGAATGGCTTGTTCAATTTCCCCTAAAACATCTACATATGATACCTGAATATCTGCAATTTTTTCCACAATCTTTTTCTTTTCCTGCAGTCCCTGCTGTAATTCCTGGTAGGATTTAAAAATATCCCTGGCCTCTTTATCCTTTTCAACTATTGCCTTCAATTCAGAATTCATTTTCTGTTGTTCGGCAAGGTCAATTAGTGCCGAATTATAAAAATAACCCATGCCCCCACCAAAAACTGCAAAAAATAAAAGAATTAAGAAAGTAGTTATCACTCTCTTTGTTCTTTTTTCATCCCGTTCAAGCAGGTTTATCTTTATTTTTCTTGCCCTTTTTGACCTTTCCATTAAATCACCTCTCTGGCTGCCAATCCTAAAGCAACCAGAAAATCATATTTTAATTCCTGCATAACAGCTTCATCCATTTCCTTTATTTTGCTGGATAAGAAAAGATGTGCAAATGTGTCAGCCACTTCAACATTGCAGCCTACTCTCCCAGTAAGAATTCTATCCATCCCCCTGATTCGCGATCCTCCACCACACAGCAAAACATTTTCCAGGCTCGCCTCTGTATTACGCATATTATAATATTCTACCGAGCGGGATACCTCGGTCACTATCTCATTTACGAGATACTCATACTGGTTGTCCTGTTCCAGATTAATAAGATCCAACCCTGTCTCCTGCTGTTTATCACCACTACCAGTATCACTTTCTTCCTTATTTTCAGCCCCCATATTATACTCTTCTTCATCTATTCTCACTTCATCATCTTTTTCATCTGAACCTGTATTATTATCTTCTATATTAAATAAAGTATCGTTATTTTTGGTATCTGTTTCTAGGTCAGTGTAATTTCCATCTTCATTAGCAACCAGGGTATCTCCTTTCTCAAATACTTCTGTATAGTTCTCTTCTACTCCAGAAACCATGTAACCTCCTGTATTATTAATCTGGTCAAAGTCGTCTCCTGTGCTGTACTCTGAGTATTCTTCCTGTCTATTTATTTCTGAATAAATGCCTTCCTTGTCTGCACCCGTATAAATCCCTACTGAATCCAACCCAGCATTGTCTTGATTAGATAGTTCTAATTGATTTTCCTGAATATTAAATTCCAAACCACTATCATCACTTTCAAACCCTGTATACTCCATACCACCTGTTAAATCAGACTGCTGGTAAAAAGCAGAACACCCAAAAGGCAAGTAGCGGTGAAATACCAGAATCCCTTCATCAAAAACCGAAAAATACGAACGGGATGCCCCGATATTTAAATATGCCTGCGTACCGGCAGAATCCCTTCCCAGTATACGATTAATTGCCAGGGCTTCTATTTCCACAGCTACCAGTTTAAGCCCGGCTATCCGGCAGGCAGCCTGCAAGTTTTCCACCTGTATACGACGAACAGCCACAAAAAAAACCTCGGTTTTTTTTCCTTCATCATCTTCCAAGTCCCACAGCGGAAATATATCAATAGCTGCATCTTCAACAGGTATAGGAAGAAAGGTAGTCGCCTGGAACAGTACTGCTTCTCGAAGCTCTTTTAACTTCATCCTGGGCATGACAATATTACGGGTATAGAACTGCTGTCCTGACACTGCTGACACTACCCGTTTCCCCCTCAAACGAAGGTTTTTAACCAGTACAGCCATTTCTTCACCCAGTCGCTCAGGATCATAGATTATTCCCGCCTCTACCACACCTGGAGGTGTAGGCATACTACCAAACTTTACAACCTTGATTCCATTTCTTTTTCTTTTTACCCTGGC
>DAOUSQ010000016.1 GCA_030627145.1 Syntrophomonadaceae bacterium
ATTGATTCCACTGCGAAAAGTCCATTTGAGAAATCATTCACTCCATGCAAAATGAAAAAAGGGCATTTTTAGCTCCTGTAGGGGTCGTTTTTTGAAAAAAATAGGGTGTATTCTACCACTTTTAAGAGTGAAAATAGGTTTTTGCAGTGGAATCAATATTACAATAAAAATGTGCCGGAATTTTATTAATAGGGTAACAAGCCCGGGTATATTTACGTATTTTAAATTAAGGCTTTCAAATATAAGATTGATTTCCTGTGCAAAAGGACTGTTTCAATATATTTATAAAGAAGAGTCCGTGCAAATTCCTTTAAGGCTGGGTCTATTTTTCTGCTGTAATTTAAAATATGATTCCACTGCGAAAAGTTCGTTATTATCTCTCGTAGGGGATACTTCAGTCTCCTGGAAATCAGGATACTAATTCTTCGGCATTTAACGCGGAAGCTAAAGCATCCGCTACAAATAATATGGAAAATTTTAAAAGTTTTAGGTTTTTGCAAGGGAATCAAAATATTGCTTTTTGCAATGGGATCGGGTTTAAATGAGTCAAGTAATTCGCCAAAATTCAGGAGGGATAATAATGGAATATAAAATTGAAAGGACAGGTACTTCAAATTTCCAGTCAGGGAGAGATGGGAGGAGTATTATTGCTATCGTAGACCATATCACAGCCGGGCTGATGCCAGGCTGTCTGGTTTGGATGAAGAATCCGAGAGCTAAGGTCAGTACCCACTACCTGGTAACAAAAGATGGAAGAATATTGCAATTGGTTAAGGATGAGGATACTGCCTGGGCAGTTGGTGTTGTAAATAAACCATCATGGTCTTTATATGATGGAACGAATCCCAATAGATATACTATCAGTATCGAACATGAAGGACTGAGTGGGGATGAGTCCACTGAAGAGCAGTACCAGGCTACTTTGTGGTTACACAGGAAACTGATTGCCAGGTGGGGGCTGCCAGTAGATGATGATCATATTATAGGGCATTATCGTATTGATAGTGTAGATAGGCGGAACTGTCCGGGGCCGGGATTTCCCTGGAAGAGGTTGTTTATTGATTTGAAAGAAGACAAAAACCAGATACCGGAAGTAAAGGTAATAGTTAAAGGTAAAGAAATCCCGGGGATTATAATTAATAATCATGCCTGGGTACCAGTCAGGGATGTTGTAAAAGCACTGGCTAATAATGTTGAGTGGGATGAAGATACTAGAACTGTTATTGTCAAATAAACCTGTATTTTACATTAGCTTCAGGAGTTTTTTTATAATATTTTCCCATATCGCTCTCACCTATTCCACCGAATGGCAGATACCTGGTGGTCATGTGAATAATTATATCGTTTATACACACGCTTTCTGAGCTTGTCTTAAGTAGAATTTGAGCCTGTTTTTGCTTATCTCGCATCAGTGGAAGCGGTCGATGGCAAAAAATAAAAGGGTTAACCTCATCGGTTAGCCTTTAATATTTTTGGTTATTCTACTTTCTTTCCTGCATCAGGTCCTGGACTGGTTATGTAGATAGAATCTAGGTCTACGATAACTACTCCTTTGGGTTTAAGTTTTGGGTTGCCTTTTGTTACCATTTCTACTCCAGTATCAAAATTAGCTCCTGATGTTTCAATAGAAGCCTTTCCTTTAAACTGGTAGCCGGTTGTCTTTTTCCACACAGATACGGATACATTGGGATTATTGCTTATGTTATCAATAGTCTTTTTCATAAAATTATTAACCAGCATAAGCTTACTGTCATTTAAGATAACTCCCCAATGAATCGGTACTGCATTAGGTACACCATTATTGTCTGCAGTTGCCAGTACCCACATACTACTGTTAAGTATTTCTTTCATTTCCTCATTTAATTTTACCACTTATAATCCTCCCTTTCCAATTTAAGGTTTTTTATTATTATACACACTATTAACATTATTTCACAAATAAATACTAATAAAAAATATTAAAGTTTTATAGCCTTAAAATAAATTATACTCCCATTTTCCTGTGAATACTGATAATTAAAACCAAGGCTATTACAGGTTTTTATAATTCTTTTTCACTGAATGGTTTTCCCAACATGGGAGTTTTCTTACTTATTTTACACCAGATATAATCAAACAATCTATTTTTCCCCACAACAGGTACACAGCCTGAGAAAATCCTGCCTTTTTTCAAAACCCTGTAAATTTCATTTATAGTTACTTTGTAGTCCGGCATAAAATGTAGTGCCATATTGCATGTTACATGGTCAATGCAATTGTCTATGAATGGCAGATTTTGAGCATTTGCCATGACCAGTTGATATTGTTTCATATCTTTTTCCCTTATCCGGTTCATCGCCTGTTGAAGTTGATAATAAGAAACATCAAGTCCAATATAATAATTGTCCTCATTGATAAAAGGAATAAAGCTGCCCGGACCACAGGCTATATCTAAAATAATCTTATTATGAGCTTCGCCGATTAAGCCTGATAAAAGGGTGTAGTGTTTCTTCAGGCTCCCTCTCAATAATAGAGGTATTACCACTCTATTTTGAAAGAAATCAAGATTTCGGAAAACAATATCAAGTATAGTAAAGTCATTTTGATCAGTTAAGGCTTTGTCAGGAACATTTGTGATATTGTTGTTTATCTCATATTTTATTCCGTTCTTAAACACTATAAAGTCCTCCAGGAATTGGTCAGCGAAAAGTCTGTTATTATCTCTCGTAGGGGAGACTTCAGTCTCCTGGAAATCAGGATACTAATTCTTCGGTATTTGCAGCGGAAGCTAAAGCATCCGCTGCAAATAATATAGAAAAACTATAAAAGTTTTAGGTTTTTGCAAGGGAATCATAATTTAATTTTACTCAAAAAACCAATAAATAGATGAATGGATAATTCTCTCTTTTAAGCCTTTTAACGGCTGCTTTTTTTTTCTGTGTAAGTTATTGTATTAAAAGTACTATAATATACAATAGTTATTTTTGATTAAAGGAGGGACGAAGCATGACTGCTAAATGGAATATTCGTAATATATATTTATATTTGGTGTGTTTAATTACTCTGGTAATATTTATTTTTGCTATTTCTCATATGGCCAGTGGATTGGTAGAAATTTTTTATCAGCGACCGGTTGCAAATTATTATGAAAAGCCTTCAACTGATAGTAATGTAGATGATAAAGCTAATAGAGAAAAGATGGTTGAAATCCAAAGACAACAGGATAGGTATTATGCCATTAAACGAACTATAGAATCGGGAATTATGATTTTTGTGGTAGTACCGATTTATATTTACCACTGGCGGAAAATCGAAAAACAAACTGAATAATGATTTTAGCGGAAAAAATGGCTCACCTTTTTGGTGAACCATTTATTTAAAGGAGGAAAACTGTTAATCCATTGGACCGCCTTCCCAGTACTGTCTTATTTTTCGCAGGGCGTATCCCCCAAAAAATAAGCCGTTAATAAATGCGAGAGGAATGGCCATTGCGCCAAAGTAATGAAATTTTTGTTTCATATCTTCTTTTCCGTCAGTTGTACGATACCTTGTCATTATATATCCCTCCTTTAAGTTTTATTCTGAACGAATAAGATGAGAATTATATCAGGATATAATTCTCATCTTTTACTCGTTAAGGAGGGTAAAACTTTTATTAACAATAAATATAAAAATGTTCCACCCAAAACTAATATTGAAAAAAAGCTTAAAAATTTTGTTAACATTTTATATCACCCATAATAATTTGCCATTATTTTTAAATTATTATTCAGGTTTCTTATCACAGGACATGCAAATGATTTCTTTTACCCGGGCATGAAAAGACGAACTAAATAAATGTTAATGTTTATAAGGCGAATTCTATATTGTTAATTTGCCTTAAGCTGTGCAAAATGATACATTACAATTACGAAGATTATTTTCTTGATTCCACTGCAAAAAGTCCGTTATTATATCTCGTAGGGGAGACTTCAGTCTCCCCGGAAATCAGGATACTAAGTCTTCGGCATTTGACGCGGAAGCTGAAGCATCCGCTACAGATAATATAGAAAAATTATAAAAGTTTTAGGTTTTTGCAGGGGAATCAATAATAAATTAAAAAAAACAAAAAAATAGCATAATCTATTGGGTTAACGTCGATCGAAAGGAACATATATAAATGAATGAGGAAAGAAAAAAAGATAAGATTTATTATACAGAGGATTACGATTGGGACAATGCCTGTCTGGACGAAAAGTTTGCTGAAGAAGTAGAAGAGGTGTTCACAGTCAGGATGAGACGCATAGGACCTGTTGGAAAGATTATTATCCTTGTTCTTCTACTGGCATTTACAGCTTTTTCATTTCCTAACCTGTCTTTCTTATTGTCTGATCAGTTTAGTTTTTTGAGGCAAAATCAAGCTCTGAAAAACGATGAGATTGTTTTAAGTTCAAAAGCAGCAGTTGTAAGCATTGAAGCAACACCCTTAAGTGGGTTATCGGGAAAAGTAAAAAGAGGTAGCGGTTTTAATATTTTACAGGATGGGCTGGTAATGACAAATAACCATGTGGTAGCTGATTCCCGGGAAATAAAAATCTCTTTTAGTAGTGGACAAACTTTTATCAGTCAGAATATAAAACAGATTGATAAATTGGATATTGCGTTGGTAGACTTTAATGGCTGTGATTTGCCTGCATTGGCAATCGAAGGTGATACGTTTATCAAAAGTGGGGAAGTAGTAACTATTATCGGAAATCCCATGGGATTTCAACGGATCTCAGCAAGGGGAAAGGTTGGACAATATTGCCGGCTGAGCGAAGATAGTTTTGTCTATTTTGATATTGCTGCTGATATTAAACCAGGTAGCAGTGGTAGCCCGGTTATTAATGAGGATGGTAAAGTAGTGGGAATCGTATTTGCAACTGCACAATTGACTAACAATGGAGAAAAAGAAAAACATGCACTCGCAATTCCATTGAAAGGATTGAAGAATTTAATTTTTCAGATACCACAGGAATAAAACTGAAATATTCTCGATACAGATTTATTTGTTTTTATCTTTTTCCTGACTGGTATCCTTATTTTTATCAAACATTTTTTTTGATAATTTGAATGCCATTGATGGTTCTGCTATTTTTTCTATATTTTGTATTAGGAATCTGTAGGCCATAGAGCCAAGCAGCAGCAGTCCCGCAAATCCTACAGCCGGGTAGAGTATACCTACGAGATTGGAAAAACCGAACTGGGCCATTCCAAAAGCGGCAACACCTGTTGCAATAGCTGTCCAGCGGTATCTTGCCGTACCCTCTTTAGTAAGCCTGGCCGTAAACCCATATAGACTGCTAATGGCTGTAGTATAAACCTCTGTTAGAAGTACAATTGTATATCCTGTACCAGCAATGGGAGAAATGCTACCAGCAACAAAAATCATTGGCACCTCATATAGGGAAGATGAACCAATTTTTGTAAGGATTGCCAGATTAATTGCAAGAGCCCCAATTCCCAGACCAACTCCTCCTAAAACAGCACCTTTTAACACTTTCTTTTGACTGGACATATTTCCCATTGGTGCGAGAATAGCTACTGAAAGTATCAGGTTATATGATGTATATAAAATTGCTGTCAGGGGCCAATAAGGTACTGGTGCTGCTGTAACATTAGAATAACTCCGAAGTACCGCAAGAAGAGAGTTGTAATCAGTAATAATGGTATATATGGTTACACCAAAAACTGCGGCCAGCAGTAAAGGAACTGCAAAACTTATGGAGGCAATAACTCCACTTATACCCAGAAATACTGTAAGTACTGATGCAACCACAATCAGTAGACTGCCCAGGAGAAAAGGTAGATTAAACTGCTCTATAAATATTGCCCCTGCTCCTGCTGCCATGGTTACCAGGCCACCAAAGAGAAAGAATGTTATTACCCAATCAATAACGGTGCCTATCCATTTTCCACCTGCATATTGGATTACAGGAAGGTGAGACTCTGCCCTGAGTCTTCTACCCAGTTCCAAAACCATATACCCGAACAGTGCCAGCAGTATCGTTGTCAGGATCAGGCCTATTATTCCTTTTAACCCGAAATAGCCAAAAAACTGGAGCACTTCCTGACCAGAGGCAAAGCCTGCTCCTACGACTGTACCGATATATGTTGCACCTATATAATAATGTGAAAGTTCTTTATTATCTTTCATGTTTATAGTATTAATTTTTAGTAAATATATTAGCCTCTGTAATTATTGCAATATTTGTTATAATTGACTGCTACATGCTATGGCTAAAGGGCAGGGGAGAGTTTTATTATTGGGAAATAAATTATTATAGAATATTATTGTTTATTAAATCCTGTCCCGTTTTGGTTATTACCAGTTAAATTCTCTTCAAAAGACTTGATCATTTTTCTTACCATTGGTCCTCCTATTTCTCCTCCGATATTTCCTGCCTCGCTGGTCAGCATATCCCCATGATATCCTGCTTTCAATGAAATATTATTCTCCTTCATGGTTTCATTTTTAAGTCCTTTCATTGCTTGTTTGGCTTTTGGCACAAGCAGTTTATTGTTTTTAGACATAACGCAATCATCCTTTCTTATTAAGTTTATCCATGCCCAATTAACATAAGTCATGTAGATTTTAATAAATAAACCAAAATATTCGAAAATGAAGCAGATACATCTCTCAGTCGTATAAAACAGGGGCAAATAAATAAGTATGCATAGCGTGCATAAATATACAATTTAATTATAAGATTATTTACTCGCTGTCTTTCGTGTGCGGACAGTTAAAATATGGGCGGTATGCAGCTTACACGGAAGCGGGAAGTTATCCAAAATCATAAAGATATCAAGGCAGTTTTGTAAACATTTGCTTAGGATGAGGAATTGTTTTTGGTTCAGAATATGCAAATATTATTATTCTTGTTTATCTTAATTGATTATTACTTACCTGGTTTACGGTCTAATTCAAGATTTTCAGGAAACATAAGTCAAATACAAAATCTACAAATTGAGCGCAATAGTTATTAAGTCATTTAATACTGTATATAGGTTTATGCAGTGTTAAATTAATTACTTTTTATATCGTTTACTGGGCGGTAACTTATCATTTAAATTGTTAAGGTAGGAATATTAGAAACATGAGAGAAAATATCCGCAAAAAAAGGAAAGGGAAATAGAGGCGGGTTTATTTTTCTACCTTGAAATAAAATAATCCTGGCACTAAAATACTGACCATTTTCCTAGCTATTACCAGGATTGTATTTAAGGTTTTATAAAATAAATCTTTTTAAGTCTTAATCGATCAAAAGTAAACCTACTGCAGATAATTGACCGGGGATGAACTCCATAGGAAGGTTAGCCTCGCGGCAAAGGTGGAAAACGTCAATTCCCATTCCTTCTACAGATGGGCAAGCTTTTCCCGGGTGGCGGCAAATTTTTCCTCCATCGCTGGCTACGCATGCCTTGCATAATTTGCACTCACCACTGCCCAGCCCTAAAGACATATAAAAACCTAATTCAAAGGACTTCTTTTCTAGTTTAAGGACAGTCTCATTCATCCAGATTCCGGCTTTATCGAAATCATCCTTCCAATTATCCATGTTACACGGGTGCCGAAGCATCGTAATTAGAGCAAAAGCATATTTATCCAATACTTTGCGTATTTCCTCGAGAGAAGGTAGAAAAGGAGGACACATCAGGTTTCTATTATATTGCTGGCGGGAGTTAGAAAAACACTTCATCCTCACCCGTTCGTCTAGAATAATCTGACGGGTTAAAAGGAGACGTGTTTGGGTACAACCTAAATCCTGTGCATATTCTTCTAATTCAATAAGCCGGGTAAGCTTTTCTTTTAACTGCATAGTTTTTCCCTCCATTGGTATTTATAAAATTAAAGATAAAAAGGTGAAATTGTATTTAGGATAATAAAATTTTATTATACCAGAAGTTGTAAAGACATATCTTACCAAGTATACCAGAATAAAATAGAAATTATTGTATATTCAAGTAATTTATTTGGTAAATAAGATTAATATAAAGTGGTATTGCCAATATTACCATAATTTGCATAAAGGTAATTATAAAAGATAGGCAAACTATTTAATTAATGACTATTATTGTCTCATTATTTTAATTGTGTATTATCAGTAAATTTTTGGAGGGAAATATGTTAAAAAAGACTATTTATTTATGCCTTTTCCTGCTTTCACTTACATGTATGGTAAACATACCTGTTACAAGTACTGCAGGCAGCACTACTTATTATGTAAAGCGTTACCAGGATAATTATCCTGAATATCTTAAAAATGATAAAGTCATGGCTGAGTCTTTCCTTGTTAACTATAACAACAGTGAAGCACAGGCACTGGTAGCAAGAGCCATCTGGTATATGGAAAATGGTTATGTGATATATGGCCATTCTAAATACTGGGATACTGGATATATAGACTGTTCCAATTTTGTTTCTTTAGTTTATAAAGATTTGGGCTATAAGATTACTTCGGCCTCCAAAAACTACAATCAGGTAGGTGAGAAAGTAGACGGGGTTTACTCGCGTAAGATAAGTGGAAGCACTAAATACGAACTGGTAGGTGTTGAAAATCTAAGACCTGGAGATATCTTTACTTACTGGAAAGAAGATAGTGATGGTAGTGGAACTCATATAGGACATGTTGCTCTTTATATAGGGGAAATTGATGGTAAACCCACCATTATACAAACGTCCTAAATGTAAAGAAAGCAAAATAAAAAGAGTGTCAGCACGGTAAAGTAGCCAAACCACAACCACCCGGTGCGCCAAGCAAACCAATGCTCCTGAGGGGGTAGGGCTCGCAGAAGCCTTACCCCTTCAGGGGCAGGGAGTAGTCACCTATATCTATAACCTCCAATAAAGCATGATGTTTATCGACAAAGCAAACAATAAATGATTCTCTATATCTAGGTGGTTTTAAAGTTAGAGGCCACATGTGTTTCAATATAATGTCCTGCTCAATTTTATTCAAATCAAACAGCTTTTTAGCATTTTCTAAGGCAATTTCAGGATGTTTGAAGGCGTGTTTTCCGTCTGATAGTTTAGTTGCTCTCCAGTCATACAGAAACAGATCATGTAGTAATCCGCCCCTTGCTGCAGAGACATGATCATAATTTAAAAATTTGCTTAATAAAAAGCTGTGATATGAAACATTAAGGCAATGGTCAAAGCATGTCGTATTATTGTGATGTCTGAAACTTTTCATTTTTTGGACGCTGTCATTTTGCAATAAATCGCGGATGCAATTCTCAAATTCTGAAGAGCTACAATTTACATTTTTTAAATCGGAGCTCAACCTTTTCAAATTTTTCATGCCCAATTCTCCTGATTTCCTGATTGAATTTGCCTGCACTTGAAAAACACAGTCTGGGAAAAGCTGAGAAAATTCTCCTGTACTTTGCAATTTCTTCATAAGACTTTCCAGCAGGGTTTTTACAATGGGCAAAAACCATCCGCCTTAAATCCCAAGCATTTTTAGCCGAGTTTAGTGTGTCAAATATGAAATAAAGTATTAATACGATAGCCAGATTAAACTTTGATTCTTCAGGCAGCAGCAAAACATATTGAATGTTTAGAGGATGTATAACTGCTATCAAGATGTATGCCAATATTCCCCACAGCAGGGAAAACTTCAAACAGATTCGCCCGTGAAGATTTAGAAATTCTTTGCTGTAATCCCACCATTTACACTTGAAAAGCTTTTCCATAAGAAAGCCTGTTAAATATTCAAGTGTTGTGGTCAACAGTATAGCTAGCATAATTTTTGCAGGCAAGGGAATGTTCTTTAATATGGTAAGAGACCAAATTATTAAAACAGTCCCAAATCCATATATGGGACAAAAGGGCCCGGATAAAAACCCCCTGTTTACAAATTTTCCTTCAGATATGCTTGCACAGCTTGTTTCCAAAAGCCATCCCATAAACGAATATAGTGTAAAAAAAAGTATCAAATCGACAAAATAATTCCACAACTCACATCCACCTCTAGTCTACCCAATCCTGGGCTTAAATTTCTCAACTGGCCTTCTTTTTTCGAGTGTTTAATTCTGCAAGATACTTTTTCTTTGCGGTGGTTGACTATGCAATAAAATCAATGTAAGGTCGGACGTCCGTATTAATAAACTTATAAAAATAAGCCTCTCAACCTCCATGTATAAAATAGCTAAGAAAGCTGGTTCCTTTGCAGAGGCAATACAATTTTATTTTTTGATAACCATCGATGATAATATCTAGGTCGGTATTCTCTTTTCTTACAGTTATTCAAACATTACAAAGGCTGCACTCAGCGATTCGGGCAGATTTTTTTCATCTGGATCTAAAACAACTTGTATGGCAGTTCCAAACATCGCACCGAAAAACATTCTTGCCATGGTTTTAGGTGAATAACCCTTTAAATTCAACTGATCTTTGACAATTGTATTGTTAAAGACGTGTTTTTCAATTAAATTTGACAAATCCTTAAACAAATTGCGAAGAAGCTCGCAGTACGATGCCGACCAGAGAGCCATACTGGTGAAATCGTACAGCAGCTTGAATAATCCGGGGTTATTTGACAACATATCTTGAAAATATTGGATAACTAGTGATATTTTTTCTCTTGCAGTAACACCTTTTTTTAAACAGTTTTCTATTTCCAGAAGGTACTTTTGCATCATTGTTTTTATTACTTCCTTATACAGCCCCTCCTTGTTCCTGTAGTAATAATTAAGCTGGCTTAAGACGACTCCTGCTTCATCTGCAATATCGCGCAAGGATACATTTGCATAACCCCTTAAGGAAATGCATTTAAAAGCAGCAGCCAATATTTTTTGAGATTGACTCGTTTTTTCTTCGTTTTTAGGGATATTCATCGTACTACACCTTCGTTAATTAATTCGGACATCCGTCTGATTGCATTATAAATATTTAAACTTCAGCCTGTCAAGATTTTTTAACAAAACCGCCAGGATTATCCTAATGTTATTTTAGAGAGGTTACAATACAATATTTGCTTTGTGAGAAACAACCTGCATGAAAACCAGAGATGATCGGCAGATGAAACCTCTGTTTACCCGAAGTAAACAGGTTATTCCTGAAAAGCGGTCTTTCATGTCAAAATAGTAATCTTTTGTATAATCATGGAGGGATTTTCCACCAAAATGTCTAATTTGAAATAAAAAAGGGGGACTGGAATGCACCGGTACTGCGAGCTCAAGATTTTAATCCTTGCTGTGTTGTTTTGCATAATATTTGCGGTTTCTGCTGCAGCTGCTCCCACGGTCTTTTTGGACGGTCGGCAGCTATCTTTCGATGTACCGCCTGCTATAGAAAACGGCCGGACTCTCGTGCCGTTGCGGGCAATTTTTGAAGCTCTGGGAGCGGACGTGGACTGGAACGGGCAAACTCAATTTGGATTTTATTCCTCATGGAGCTTGATTGAGTTTCCTATTTTATAAGGAACAAATGTTTACCCATACTAAATAGCGAGGAACCAGAAATAAAAGGTTTCTAATAAGAATAAAACCGCATTAATTGCTGAGTTTTTAGTTGCCATAACCCCATCCAGGGTTCAGGCCAATCTTTTTTTCACTTAATATAAGAAGGAGGTTTTTATTCTTGAATATAATAGAATGCATAAAAAGCCGACGGAGTATCAGACGGTTTACCAATCAGCCTATTCCAGATAAGGTATTAGTGGAACTGTTAGAAGCAGTACGCTGGGCTCCCTACTGGGCCAACACCCAGTGCTGGGAAGTAATAATTATAAAAGCAGAGGAAAAAAAGAAGAGGCTAGCCGAATTGATTTCGGAGAACAACCCGGCTACTCGGGCAGTCCTGGAAGCACCATTAGTAATGGTGTTTTGTGCCAGGAAAGGGGTATCTGGTTATAAAAAAGGAGTTTTAGCAACCAACAAGGGTGAGTGGTATATGTTTGACCTGGGAATTGCCTGTGAGCATTTTTGCCTGGCTGCACACGAAAAAGGACTTGGAACTGTACATATTGGTGGCATAAATCATCAGGCCATAGGAGAGCTTCTTGGTATACCAGAAGGGGTAGAAATAGTGGAATTAATCCCTGTAGGTTATCCCGCAAAGATAGGTAACGCTCCCCCCAGAAGAGAGCTCAGTGAATTTATTTTTATGGAAAGATATCGAACCATATCAGCTTGATTCATAATGATCAAAGGCATAATCTCTTCATGTAAAGATGCAAAATTAAAATCCTCAACAAC
>DAOUSQ010000098.1 GCA_030627145.1 Syntrophomonadaceae bacterium
AAGTTTGTACTGCCTACTTAACAGTAGTTACTATATTTATCTTGTTTCTCGCCCTTTTTTTTTGAGTTATGCAAGACTCTCTATTATTACCACAGCAGCTGTTGGAATACTAATAAAAGGAACACCCGATGTTACAGGTGCCCCCTCTTTAAATATTACCAATGTTTTATTACTGATAGCAGTTGGTTTTCTGGCAGGGGGACTCGGTGGACTGATAGGAACAGGTGGGTGCAGTGTAATGCTTCCTATTTTACATTTTTGGATGGGTTTTTCTGCCCCCCTTGCTATAGGAACAACTTTGTTTGCCGTTATTTTTACCGCTATATCAGGAGGATACACTCATTTAGTCAGACGAAACCTGGATATAAGAGCAACGGCATGGTTGGGTGGTTTTGGCATTATAGGAGTACTCATTGGCTCTTTTCTGTTTTCCATGCTTGCAGACCAATCAAGATTACTGGGGCTTATCCTTGGTTTAGTATTTATCTGGCCGGCTTTTCGCATGATATGGGAAGGTTTATTCTCAGCCAGGCAAGGAATACAAATTGAAGGTAATTCAATTAATGCCAATGCAGGGGGATTGGCTGTATTTGGTTCTATTGTTGGAATATTAACGGGTCTAGTAGGACTTGGTGGGGGGTATGCCCTGGTTCCAGGGCTTATCTATCTATTCAGAGCCCCCGTCTATATAACAATGGGTACTTCTCTGGCCACTATTATTCCCATGGCTATCATAGGGGGTAGTATTAAACTGGTAGAGGGTTTTGTTGTTCTGGGTGCAGCATTATTCCTGGCAGCAGGTACAATAGCTGGAGCTCAGTTAGGAGCAACATTTATAAAACGGTTTAAACCTTCAACCTTAAAATTAATTTTTGGTATTTATTTTTTATATGTTGCAGTAAAATTTATTGGTAATTACCTGGGACTGCCGGTTTGGTAGATCTATTAATTGAAGAGGCCTCTAATTATTAGAGACCTCTTTTTACCATAAGTTATGCTTCATGCTTCTTCAAAGGCCTTTAAACATATATTTTAAAAACCTGTTATCTAATCACTTTTTTAGTTCTTCAATTAATTTAGGTACAACTTTATACAGGTCCCCCATTATGCCATAATCTGCCACTTCAAAAATAGGGGCATTTTCATCATTATTGATGGCACAAATTACCCGGGCATCACGGAAACCAGTAATATGCTGTATCTGGCCGGAAACGCCCAGACCAATATAGATTTCTGGTTTCACTTTTATACCCGATAGGCCTATACACAGATCTCCCGGTAGCCAATGCATTTCCTCCGAAATCGGTCTGGTACAACCTATTTCCCCTCCGAGTACTTCTGCCAGGTCACGGGCTAACGCCATATCCTCCTCTTTTTCTACTCCTCTTCCTACACAAATTACTACCCTGGCTTCTCTTATGTCTTGAACATCTCGAATTTTTGCTTTCTTCCCCAGAACCTTTATTGGTGACGGTGGTGGAGCCGGAAGCTCTCTTACCTTTCCTTCTCTTCCTTCCTGCTCGACTGCTGTTTCAAAAGTCCTGAGTGGTATAGTAGCCATCTGGGGACGAGTTGAACAAGTAACTTTCTGTACTCCTGCTCCACCAAAAACCAGGCGTTCCATTTCCACTGTTTTGCTTTCTTTATCCAGGTTTAATGAAATACACTCGCTGCACAGGCCTGTACCCAATCGGGAAGCAATACGAGCAGCAATTTCTTTTCCTCGTATTGTACCAGCCACTAAAAATATATCCGGGTCCTCTTTTTTTGCTTCATCAACTATGACTGGTATATAGGCTTCTAATGATTGGTCTTCCGCCAGAGGAGGTAATAACAGTACTTCATCAGCACCATGGGCAATATAATCCCTGGCCAATTCGTGCTCATAATGTAATAAACTCACCAGTTTTGTTTCCAGTTTTACAGCCAGGTCCCTGCCGATATTTAGAAGTTCAAAACTCTGCTCCCGATTTTCTGCAAATATCCATACTCCAGCCAATTATTTCACCTCCTAAGCAATTACTCCTTCTTTCACCAGAGCCTGTACAAACCTGGCTATATCTTCAGGGCTATCTTCAAATTTTTCACAGTTGCGTTCAATACTGGCTGCCAGGATGCTTTTAGTTTCTAAACACGGTTCATAACTTCCTGACAAATCCCCTCTGGAAATATCTACAACGGGTTTCTTGGAAGCTCCCAGTGTGTCTTTCAAGCCTGGAATCCTGGGAGAATTTATATCGGGTAAGACTGTAACCAGCACCGGCATTGGGGCAGCTATTACTTCTATCCCATCCTCAACTTTGCGTTCTACTATAACCTGGTTATCGTTGATTTCCAGCTTCTGTACGAAGGAAATACATGGAATGCCCAGCTTCTCAGCCAGACGTGGCCCAACCTGCTGGGCATAAAGGTCACTAGAGCCTTCACCGCAGATAATCAAATCGTATTCTATTTGCGAACTCATAACTTCAGCCATAATAGATGCTGTTTGAGAAGGTTCCAAGTTTTCAAATGAATTGTCGTTAATAAAATAAGCTTTTTCGGGACCACGAGACAGAGCATCTTTTATCCCTTTTGTAGCCTCAGGCACACCTACTGTAACCACTACAACGCTTCCTCCATACTGTTCCTGAAGACGGACCGCTTCCTCAATAGCATTGCGATCATAATCACTTATTTTATAGTCTACCGATCCAAAATCTAGAGCACCTGAAGACCCTGTTCTGATATATGCTTCATCAATAACCCATTTAAAACATGCTGCTATATTAGGCACAAGCAATCACCTCACTGTAGTTGGTAAGGGGTCAGGAGTTATACACTCTTGACCCCTCATACCTTACTCCTCACGTATAATTAGCGAAGGAGATTCCCGGCTATAACCATTCTCTGGGCTTCGGAAGTACCTTCATAAATTTCAGTTATCTTGGCATCCCGCATAAGCCTTTCAACTTTAAAGCCCTTACAGTAACCATAACCACCATGTATCTGAACAGCTTTAACAGTATGCTTCATAGCCATCTCAGCTGTAAATACCTTTGCCATAGAGGCTTCCTTGGTAAATGGTTGACCCTGGTCTTTTAGCCATGCTGCATGATAAGTCAAAAATCTCGCTGCGCTTAAATCTGTATACATATCAGCAATCCACCACTGAATCGCCTGGTTTTTTGATATTGGTTTACCAAACTGAATCCTCTGCTTGGAATAACTGATAGACTCGTCCAGAGCTGCCTGGGTAATACCTACTGCCTGAGCAGCAATGCCAATCCGGCCATGGTCAAAACAGTTCATGGCTATCTTCATGCCATCGCCTTCTTTACCCAGCAGATTTTCTTTAGGTATACGGCAGTCTTTGAAGATTGTCTCAGAAGTCTGAGATGCCCTGATCCCCATTTTCATGAAATGTGCCCCTATTTTAAGTCCCGGGGTATCTTTAGGAACAATAAATGCACTCATGCCTTTTCTGCCTGCGGATTTATCAGTCCAGGCAAAAGTAACAAAAATGTCGGCTACCGGGCCATTGGAAGTAAATGTTTTGGTTCCATTAAGTACATATTCATCACCATCAAGCACAGCTGTAGTAGTTGCTGCACCAACATCAGTACCTGCTCCCGGTTCTGTAAGAGCAAAAGCCCCAATGTGCTGTCCTTTAGCCATTGGTGTAAGGTACTTTTTCTTCTGTTCTTCATTACCAAAATTATAAATCGGTCCACATGCCAGACCGGTATGTACCGACATGGTAAATCCAGTAGCGGCACAGGAACGTGAAAGCTCTTCTACCGCAATGGCATAGGTTACATAATCAGCACCCGCACCACCATATTCCGTTGGAAAAGGCATGCCCATCCAACCACCCTCTGCAAGTTTCTCAATTGCCTCAGCCGGGTAGCGGCTATTTTCGTCTATTTCTGCCGCTATGGGATCAACATACTTTTCAGCCAATTCCCGCATGTTTTGGCGGACCAATTCCTGCTCTTCCGTAAATTTAAAATCCAATATAACCTCTCCTTTCTATTTTGCCAAGTATACTATTATTCCCCCAATGGTTGAAAAAATGCACTCATCTATACAAGTGCATCGCATATCTTTGGTTGAATTCTAACTATAAAAAATTACTTTGTCAACCATTAATTTGTATGTAAGATATTTTGTCGACTCTTGTCCAAATGTTGGTAAAGCCTATTAAAACCGGATAAAAGGTAATAACTCTGATAACAACCATATGTTAACTAAGAGAGATAAATTACATAATCAAATATGAAAAATTTCCAGGTTATAACCCGGAATTAATCTTATATAACAATTCTTTTAAGGATTTCGATTGGACTTCATCAAGACTATGTAGTGCTTTCTCATTTGCTTCTTCAATTACCTTTGAAAGTGGTTCTTCAAGTTCCCTGCCTTTATCAGTGAGCAAAACCTGGAGAGCCCTGCGATCTTTTGGATCAGCGCGTTTTTCAATCAGGTTTTTTGCTTCCATCCTGTCCAGTATGCCTGTAACGCTCGAGCTATCAAGATACAACCTTTCTGCCAGTTGTTTGGCTGTCTGCCCGTTCTGATCCCAGAGACACTTTAACACTGCATATTGTCCGGGAGTAACCCCATAAGGAACTAACTCGGCTTTAAATAATTGATGTACCGATTGCTGAGCCTTGGTAAGTACAAAATTTAAACACTGTTCCAATTCCACGTCTTCAAACTTCCTCTCTTGACACGCTGTTTAATATAACATGCAACCATCTTTTTGCAGATTTTATTATATCATACCATTCTAAAATAATGTTTGGTAAAATCTCTTTATCTTTCATAAACACCCCGGCAGGATGAGAAAATGTTCGTTTTTCTTAATTATTATAGAAAGATTGATTTCCCTGCAAAAACCTAAAACGTTTATAATTTTTCTATATTATGTGTAGCGGATGCTTTAGCTTCCGTGTCAAATGCCAAAAAATTAGCATCCTGATTTTAGAGGAGAC
>DAOUSQ010000019.1 GCA_030627145.1 Syntrophomonadaceae bacterium
AGGTAGTTGTAGGCATACGTCTATTATATTTTTATCCATTACTTTAATATCTAACTTTCCATTATTATTTTCGATAAGATTAGTAATTGATTTCATCTTCATAGAGCTGATAGAACCAATATCCGAGGTTGAGTTACTGTAACCCCTGATATTAAAAGCTAAATATGATGCGTTTTCAGGTGATTCAGTATGAACAATCATTTGCCCATTTTTCCCCACCAGGGAATAAAAAAAGTTCAGCAGCTTTATTATAATCATAGACATAGGCTTTTTTCTAATATTAATTAATAGGTTGTCAAACGTATCAAACACCAGGATCAAGCTGCAGGTTTCCGGTGTATAGCGAACCCATGATTCAATTTCGTTAGAAATATCTCGACAGGTACAAAAATGTGAAACACAAGTATCAGAAGTAAAGTTTTCAATTAAACTGTTAATTTTCTCTAATTCTTCTGATATCAGACAAATATATTCTTTTTTCATTTTTTCGTCTGCTTTAATAAGTTGGCAAAAACCTTTAGCAATAGTCAGGGGATTACGTATCTCAACCAGGATACCCACGGCCAGTTGCCCCATAATAGCTAATTTCTCAGCTTTTAAAATAGTCTCTTCTAATTGAAAAGTCGTGGTTTCATCCTGCAGTATGACCATCACCTGATATGGTGATGAATTGATGATTTCTGTTCTGGCTCTCCATGTACGTGATTTCTTGGGATAACATATTTTCATAACTTTTTCCAGGGACTCCTGCTGTTTTAATGTTAGCGATACAAGTCTTTTTATTTCTTCTAATAAATAATCTTGACCTGACTCTGAATGTGGAAAACAATCCCTGCAATTATTAATATAGGTTATTTTTTTTTCTTCATCAAATACTATTATTCCCAGAGGAATCTTATCTAAGATAGGGTTTGTTAGCATGTTATTCTCCTTTAAAAAGCTAACTAACATATTCCGCCAGTGTTGAATAAGACACTTTCAACCGATAAATAGCGCAATTAGCTCTTCCGTTCTTCTCCAGGATTTCAAGTCGCACTAATTCTTCCATGATTTCCTTAACTAGTTCGGCATCTAAAAACAGTCGATTAGAAAAGCCCTCTAATGTGTCCCGGGTATGTGGATTTGCTTGAAAAAATGACAGTATTTCAATTTTCGCCATAGCAAATTGAATATTCTGGTTATCTTTAGTTCCTAGCCTCATTAGTTCTTATAACTCCTTCTTTTTTAAGCTTATGTTTCTTACAGTTTTTTTGGTAAAAGGATAAATTCACAATAATCAGCACCCAGGGCCTCACATTGCACTTCTTCACAGACTATTTCTTCCCCCCAGGCCCTGGTAAAATATGCAGCCAATCTACCCCGGGCAGAATGACATGAAACTTTGGAAGACGTAAATAGTTTTTGCTCCACAAACAATTCAGCCATAAAAGACCCATATCCTCTTATTTTAGCTTTTTTATTAAACTCATCAAACTCAAGTATTTCATAGCGTATGTTTCCTGTTCTATTGGTCATATCTAAAAGATGTTCAATTGTTTCCCTTTCACTTGAAAAATACGGGCTAACTCTGTCATATTCTATTGAGCTTGAATAATAAATTGATTCATATAAGACCTGACCTAACAGGTGGTGTGCATAATCGTAAATAGTTTTTAACAATAAACCAAAAGATTTAACCAATAGAACTATAGCTCGTTCTCCAGCCATAGTAATCTTATCTCCGTCCTTTATTAGCATTTCGGTTATTGTCTCGCCAGGATAGATAGTGCCATAGCACCAATCATCACCAGCTATATCATCTATTTTTAGTTGGTACTGGCGGCCAGTAAAACGGGAAGCAATGTACCTGCAGCTAAGCATACGGGGACAGGAAAAAATCATATTTTCTTCTCTTGCCCTGGTGCAATATTCATAATAACTACAGTTTGGCTTATTAACCTTTATTTTTATCAAGTCTCCTTCTTCTGAAAAAATATAATCTTCTACATCGAGAAACCCCTGTTTCCCCATGAGTTCAATCCAGCCCCTGCAGAAATCAATAGCTTTATCAGAAGCAGGAATAAAATCATGTATGTACTGATTAAATAATCTTTCGGTTAAATGTTCAGTAGCCATTTCAAAATGCTGTTTTCCTGCCATGGGAATACTATCTGCCAGCTGGCTGACACTCAAAAAAAAGATTGTTTATCGTTTTATACAAAAAAGTAATCCTGTTATCCACTGCAATACCCCCTTACTCCCATATATTTTGCATAATAATAAGTCCTATTTGGGGATCAATAGTGTAATAGTACTGTGAAGAATCGAATTTGCCGCTTTTCATTTTCCCAAGGTGTATGGCTCTAATCGGTCTTTCCTGAAAGCCAGTATAAAACATCTTGACAATAACATCATAATCATTAAATTTAAAAGCATGTTTACCAGATATGAAATCCTGTCCACGGGATTTTAGCACCTCTACATAGCGTCTTCTAAAACTGAAAGATTCTTCAAAATAGAGTCTTATTACGATATCCACAATGTATTCCTCAAAAGATGCCCGGTAATCATTGTAGTCATCAACCTCTTTAACCAGGATAGACGTTAATCCCATCCTCTTTAGTCCGCTGCAAACCCCATAAACTGATTTCCGGATCTCAACCGGAGCATTTAATCCCATGCTCAATTGAGTCACACTATCTGGTAATAACCTCTTTGCTCCTATTTCTTTTACGATAGCATCCAAAAAACCCTGATTTTTATTTAATATTACTTCCGGGGAAGTACATACCACCCTTAATAGGTTTTCTTCCTCTAATTTGCGCAAACCCCACCCATAATTTGATGCATCTCTATATAATTGCTCAGGAAACTCTTCAAATGTAATAACAATACCTGGTTCATTCATTTCAAATATACCCCAATAAATGAATTCAAGCCCAAAAATAGTTTTACCAGCTCCGGGAACGCCCTCGACTATGATAATGCTGTCCTTATTAAAACCACCAAATAATAAACTATCAAAACCTTTAATTCCTGATTTTACCAACATACAAAATCGGCTTCTTCAAATTGTAACGAATATTATCATCACTACTCCATAACTTCGAACAATTATTTTTGTGCCTGAATGGTAATAATTCACCTTTTTAATATAAATTCCTCCTTATTAGTAAATATTTTCTATCGACAAATTCAATGTTAAGTAATCTTTATGCGACACTTTATAATTTAGATCTTATAAATTCTTTTAAGTATAAATAGATATACAATTGCAGACATAAAAATAGAGACCTCTGTTATTAAAAAGTCTCTATATCATTCATCTTATATATTTGTTGATTCCACTGCAAAAACCCTGCTATTCTCTCTTAGAGGAAAATTCATTCTCCGATTCAAGAGAAATAGCCTGCATACCGCAGAGATTGAATCATTTGTTTAATTAAAATACTTTCTACGGGAAAATATTGACTCCAAATTCTCCATGGGAACATGCAGCAGATTATCCTGATTGACAAGTGCAAGAATGACCATTTCTTCTCCACTATATTCTTCGTTATAAAAACCCAGAACGCATAATGTCATCATCTCTCCATCAAGATAAACCGTAAAAATGTCCCCTTTATTCAAGATTATCCCTCCATATTTTTCCATCTACCATAACCATGTTAACCCGGGAACGAAAATCAAAAGGGTGCCCATCAAAAATAGTTAAATCTGCTCGCATACCTTTTTTAATACTTCCCAATTCATTATCTACCCTCAGCAGCCGGGCAGGTATACTGGTAATAGCCTGCAAAGCCAGGTCCTCATCTAACCCTTCACGGACTGCCAGTGCTGCACAAACCCTTAAATGCTCAATAGGTACTACTGGATGGTCAGTAATAAAACTAAACTTCACTCCGCTCTTAGCAAGAAGGCATGCACTCTTAAATGATACTTCCTTCATTTCCACTTTGGCTCTGTTTACCAGCAAGGGGCCAAGAAATACTGGTACATCTCTTTTTATTAATTCATCAGCTATTTTAAAAGCTTCGGTCCCGTGCTGAATAATAAGGTCAATACCAAATTCGTCCTTTATGCGCAGGGCGGTTAAAATATCATCTGCACGGTGTGCATGCAATAAGAGCGGTATTTCTTTTTTCAAGACCCTGATTAAAGGCTGTTGTTTATAATCATCTTTAGCCTTCACATCTTTTTTTTCCATAGTCCGGGCTGCAATGTAAAACGCTTCTCTAAGCAGGCTGGCATTGGCCATTCGGGTCCTGGGTGCCTTCTTTTCCTGCGAGTAAACCCTTTTCGGATTTTCCCCCAACGCAGCTTTTAAACCCCAGGGGTTCTTGTATACCATATCTCCCATGCTCGGGGCTAAATGCTTTAAGAATACTGCCTGACCCCCAATAATATTGGCACTACCCGGCATACTCATAGATCTGGTGACCCCACCCCGCAGGGCATCCTCAAAGGCAAGGTCAGCAAAGTTTATTCCATCAAGTGCCTGAAGCTGTGTAGTAACAGGATCACTGGTTTCATTCACATCATCACCTTCAACCCGGTATATTTCTTCTTCCAGGCCAATATGGGTATGAGCATCAATAAATCCAGGACTTATATATTTACCAGCAGCATCAAGCAATTTACAATCTCCACGGATTTCAATATCTTTGCCTACAGCCTTGATAAAACTTCCTTCAACAATAATTACACCATTATCAATTACACCTATCTCATCCATGGTTAATATTCTTCCGCCTTTAATTGCTATCAAATTACTTGCTCCTCCCTTACTTAAATATCTTATGAATTTTTACCTGCTGCTGTTCACCCGGCACTCAAACAATATTATCCTGCTTTACCGTTTTCCTTAAATTATAGCCCACGCTTTTAATATAAATTTATTGCTTCTTTGAGTGCCGGGCAACCTCGACCAGCGCTTCAAATAAATAAAGTGAAAATTTATCCGGCAAACATTCAGGATGCCACTGTACACCCAGAAAAAAGGGGTGTTCTGTGCTCTCTATCGCTTCTATCGTATCATCAGGTGCACAGGCACTTATGCGCATACCTGGACCGGTTTTTTTAACCGCCTGGTGATGGAAACTATTAACCCTTATACTCTTATTTTTGACTATTCCCTCTAGAATAGTATCTTTCTTTATAACTATAGCATGAAAGGGATAACTGCGTGGCGCTTTCTGTTGATGGCTCATGCGACTGTGAATATCTTGAATCAAACTGCCTCCTTTCGCCACGTTAAGTATTTGACAACCCCGGCATATTCCCAATGCAGGCAGATGGTGTTTAAATGCTTTTTGTGCCAGCATTAATTCAAAATAGTCTCTTAATGGATTGATATCACCCAGTGTTTTTTCAGGTAACTCTCCCCAGTAATGAGGGTCAATATCCCCACCACCTGAAAATATGAACCCATCGCAAATACCAGTATAATCATTTATTATGCCCTTCTCCTCAACAGGTGGCAATATTATTGCTGTTCCTCCAGCCTTATGAATAGATAGTACATAATAGTCCCTTAAACAATACTCCTTTTCTGCTTCGTTAAAATTACCGGTTATTCCAATTACCGGTTTCACCTAACCCCCCCTTTTTTTACTAGTGAATAGTTATTAGAAAATAGAGAATAATTATTGTTAAAAAAAGCTTTGCTTTTTTCTATTAAATAGAAAAACAGGATCCTTTATCAGAACCTGCTTTAATCTATACTCGAATTAATTCTTAATTCTTGATCCGTAATTTGAAAGTAAAGTAAAGGATTGGGTAAAACCCAATCCTAACCTTAATTCATAATTCAAAATTAAAATATATGTATTATATTTCACTTAATCCCAGGCTCATAGTTAACGCTTTATCAACCTTGTTCATCAACTCCACATTTAATACAGCTATCCGCTGTTTTAACCTTGACTTATCAATAGTCCTTATCTGCTCGGCTAAAATTACTGAATCTCGTTCCAGTCCATAAACACTGGTTTTAAGTTCAACATGGGTTGGCAGTTTAGCTTTGTTAATTTGTGATGTTATGGCCAGAATAATAGTAGTTGGACTGTACTGGTTGCCAATATCATTCTGGACTACAAGAACTGGTCGAATACCACCTTGTTCAGAGCCAATAACCGGGTTTAATTGGGCAAAATAGATTTCACCGCGTTTAATCATTAATACTAATCACTCCAACAGTTTTTCTATACAATTGGCCAGAGCTTCTTCCTCCACTCCTATATTTTCGCTTACGATACTCAAATTTATTTCTGCCATTTCCAGGTAACCTTTTTTCATATGTTCTCTTATCAGATTTCTTTTACGTTCTTTAAGATAAAACCTGAGCGCCTCTCTTACTATCTCACTGCGATTTTTACATTCAGTAACCATAATATCATCAACTTCAGCTAGAAGATTTTGGGAAACTGTTATAATAATCCTTTTTGAGGCTGACAATGCGAGCACCTCCAAAACAATAGATACCTACCAGATATATTTTATTATATTAAATAAGATTGTCTGCTCGCAAATCCAATAATTGTATTAAATAGGTGTTTACTTGTAGATTCTTGGTACCCGGGAGCCAATCGAGCATATTATTTCATAATTTATGGTACCTATAGTTCTGGCAATATCATCAGCCGTCACCCCATCTTCAGGTCGCCCAAAAAGGATTACTTCATCTCCTACTCCAACCCCCTCAAGCTCACTGACATCAAACATACACTGATCCATACAAACAACACCAATCAACGGTACTTTATGGCCTTTAATAACTGCCCGGGCACGGTTGGATAACAACCTGCTGTATCCATCTGCATATCCTATCGGTACTGTAGCCACCCTTGTTTTTTTATTGCAGCAATAGGTTCTTCCATAGCTGATCGTAGCACCTTTATCCAGATTCTTGATAAAACTTATCCTGCTTTTTAAAGTCATGGCAGGGGTTATGTTTAGTTTTCCTTTATTTACCTCGCCAGAAGGATATAAGCCATATATTACTATTCCGGCTCTAACCATATTAAAATGCGATTCAGGAACATCCATTATGGCTGCACTGTTAGAACAATGCTTTAATGGTATAAAAATACCTCTTTTCTCCAAATTAGCAATAAAGCCTGCAAACAATTCCATTTGTTCATAGGTAAAGGTTTTGTCTTTGATATCTGCTGCCGCAAAATGAGTAAAAATTCCCTCTAAATTAATTCCTGGTAAGGTAGAAATTTCACTTACAATATCCAGGGAATTATCCCCCGGGGGAAAACCCAGCCTTCCCATACCTGTGTCAATCTTTATATGCAGACATGCCTTCCTGGAAAGTTTTACTGCCGCCTTTGAAAGTTCCCTGGCCAAGCCCATACTGAATATGGTTGCTGTAATGTTTTCCTTTACCATAGTCTCAGCATATTCATCTGGAACATATCCCAGTACAAGTATGGGGATACTTATTCCTGCCTCACGTATTAATAAAGCTTCATCCAGACTGGCAACTCCCAGGTATTCTATCCCTTCCTGTAAACAAACCCTGGTAACTTCAAGCATACCATGACTATAGGCGTTGGCTTTGACCACTGCCATTATCCTTGCTCCTGCAGCTGCTTCCTGCACACTGTGAATATTGTTTTTTATGGCTGTTAAATCTATTTCTGCCCAAGTTGGTCTTCTATTATCCATTACTTTTCACCAAAGATTTTAAAACATCATTTCGGGTAACAATACCCACCAGTTTACCATTCCTGACAACTGGAACACGGTTAATATTTTTTCTTTGCATAATTTCTACAACCTCACTCACCGGCGTTTCTTCTTCAACAACCAATACATCGTCAGTCATAGCATCTTTTACCAGGGAAGCAGTATATTTTCTCAAGTCGCTATTAAAACGTATGGGGTTTTCCAGAAAAATAATACTGTCAAATAAAGTAATATAAAATGGCACTTTTAACTCTCTGGCTTTAACCATCAAGTCTTTTTCAGTAATAATGCCTAAAATATGCCTATCATTATCAATTACTGGTATCCCACTGATTTTATTTTCCACCAGCAATCTGGCAACCTTTTCCACACTGTCATCCTGGTTTACTGCTATGACATCCTCTGTCATCACATCTCTCGCTAACATCTTTCAACCTCTTTTCTCTGTAAATTTCTAATAATATGCATTTATTAGTATTATTTATTTATTCTGTATTAATACAATACTCTTTCCGCAATATAAAATTACTAATGAGCACCCTTTACAGTCTACCGGGACTCAAACTTTATCACAGGACTTTCAAATGTGTTGTGAAAAACTTACTGCAAGTGGACAAAATCATTTATTCTAAGTTCCTTAAGGGCTCCTTAAGTGAATAGTGATAGAGAATAGAGAATAGTTATTGTTAAAAAAGCTTCGCTTTTTTCCTATATTATAAACTCCTTTAAAAGGATTACCCCAGGTAGTTACGTTGGCACAGGAACTTCTAAACGTAACAATTGTATAATCTCCGTTTAATTTTTCTTTTATAGCTGCTCAAAATACTGTAAAACATCCGGTAAACTGTTTATTAAATCACCTGCAACCAGTCCCCTTTGTCCTTTGCGTTGAGCCGCATAATCACCTGCCATACCATGTAAATAAACACCTGCAACAGCAGCATCCTGGGGTTTTAAACCCTGGGAAATCAACCCGGTTATTATCCCGCACAATACATCACCACTTCCAGCAGTTGCCATCCCTGGATTACCTGTTGTATTAACATATATATCACCCAATGGATTAGCTATTACCGTTTTATTTCCCTTGAGAACTAAAGTTACCCCCCACTGCTCTGCAAAATCCCTTGCTATTCCGATTCGATCAGACTGTATTTCCTCTATACTCTTTCCTGTAAGTCGTGCCATTTCACCAGGATGAGGAGTAAGTACCACAGGTATCTGCCGATCTTTTAATATGGCTGCATCCCCCTTCAGGGCATTTAGCCCATCAGCATCAATTACTACTGGAATACCTGATCTCTCCAGGACAAAACGTACTACTGCATTTCCTTCTGATGCCCCTGACATTCCTGGTCCAATAGCACAAACCGAGACTGTCCCCAGCAAATTTTCGATAGCAGGTAAAGCCTCCAGCCCTATGGCTCCCTGATTGGTCTCTGCAAGGGGTGTGGTCATTACCTCAAACAAGCCACCCTCAACTACAGGAAGCAAAGACCCTGGAATTCCAGCAGTTACTAACCCTGCTCCACAGCGCAGTGCAGCATTGGAAGCCATAATTACTGCTCCGGTTAACCCTACTGAACCGCCAATTACTAAAGCATGTCCATAAGTACCCTTATGAGACTCAGCAGGTCGCGTTCTTATTAGCGGTTTAATAAAATCTTCCGTAATTAAATTAGTCTTGAGCTTACTATCTGTTAACAGGAAAGAAGGGATAGTAATGTCTGCTACCTTCAATTTGCCCACGAAATTTCTTCCTGGTTCAATTATCAAACCTATTTTGGGCAGGGCAAATGTAACAGTATATGAAGCTTTTATTACTTCGCCGTGTACTCTACCAGTATCCGCATCTACTCCAGACGGTATATCTACAGCAACAACCGGTGACCTGCTGCGATTAACCATCTTAATAATTTTAGTTTCAAAATCATCAAAGCTGCCCTTAAACCCTATTCCATATAAAGCATCTACAATAAGATCACTATTAAGTAAAGACAAATTCAACCTGTCAAGGTCTTCCTCCCGATTAAGGGTAAAGATTTTTTTGCTCATTTTCCCCAGTATTTGATAATTAACAGAGGAGTTATCTGTCATATTCAAGGTATCTGCTGTTAAAAAAGTTTCCACACTGGCACCCCAATTCAACAGATGCCGTGCCGCAACCAGTCCATCCCCCCCATTATTCCCCTTACCTGCAAGTATGATAACTTTTTTATCCCGGGGTGTTTTAAGTATATCTTTGATAACCTCAACTGTTTTTATTCCAGCATTTTCCATAAGCAAAATACTGGGAATATCATACTCACTGGTAGCTCTACGATCAATATCTTTCATTTCCTGGGCTTTAAGTATTTTCATTTGATCACCCTTTCGAAGCGATAACTGCTGCTATCGCCTGATTTTTAGCATGAGAGAGACTCAATGATATTTCATTTAATCCCCGCTCCTGGCTTCTCGCCAGAGCCACCCCGTACAGGACTATATAAGGTCTCCCATCATCCTTTATTTGTACTTCAATTTCATGAAAACGAACCCCCGAAATAAAAACAGGGTCCAATTTGCGTACTGCCTCTTTCGCTGCAAAACGAACTGCCAGAGATGGATAAGGATTTTTTTGGCCAAGACAATATTCCAATTCCTGTTTTGTAAATACCCTGTGTAAGAACCGGGGAGTTCTTTCTACTGTTTTCCTGACTCTTCCAATATCAATTATATCAATACCTATAAGCAATATGTACTCCCCTTTTTAATAGCCATAAATTATTTTCATCTGTTTATGATAATTTTTATTATACTTCTTTAATATTTTGTTGCAAAATATAGAGTAAAATTTTTGTGCTGGTAGAAGACTCTAAGATTTTTTCCGCAAATATTAAAAACCCTGAAACTGGTGAAAATTTCAGGGCTGTGTCTGCTTGTTTAGTTTCATTTGGATTACGCTTGCATCTCTGCATTTTTCCTTCAATTAAAACACTGGTCGAAGGTATGAATTGCCAGCATAAAAAACAAATCAGCTTCAAGGCAGTTGAAGCAAATAAGAAATGTAACTGCCAAAAATTAAACTAACTTAATTCCTTCGGTTACATTATCCATACCAGAACACTGACTCAATACATGATATAGCTGTTCCCGGGTAAATGGCTTACTTAAATAGTAATCACATCCTACCTGCATGCACTTCTCAATATCACCTGTCATAGCATAAGCGGTTAAGGCTACAACAGGGATTCTCTTCCATTGTCGGGACTGCCGAATAATATTTGTGGTTTCATAACCATTCAGTACCGGCATTTGCATATCCATAA
>DAOUSQ010000027.1 GCA_030627145.1 Syntrophomonadaceae bacterium
ACGGGGTTGTTGACAACAACTCTAAAATTGTTGTCAACAACCCCGTCCCCCTGACAATCACTTTGACTTGAGGGTGGGAATATATTACGATGATGGTACTTGATGTAGTTTTTGGTAGATTTGAAAAGGGGGTATGTAATTGGAAAGGGAATTAATAGAAAAAGCCCGGGAACTTATAAATGCCAATTATATTTCAACTTCTTTGAGTACAGTTGACAGGGATTATAATGTTAATGTAGCAATCATTACAATATTAGAAATGATAGAGGATGATAAAATAATCTGTGCCCGTTTTGGAGCCGATAAAACCTATGCAAATCTAAAAGAAACCGGTAAAGGAGTTTTTATGGTTCTTTTAACTGATGGTAATAAAAGCAAGGATGGCATACGGGTATATGTTGAACTGGAAGATGATTTAACAGAAGGTGAGTATTATGAGAGGATAAATAAACGGTTTGAGATGACAGGGTATGCGAAGTTTAAGCTGAAAAATTGCCTGGTATTTAAAATTGTTAATATTCTTCCTATATCGATGCTCAAATGATAAAGCCAGTAGAATCAGGGGCAGAAAAAATATTCAGTTTCTTATTATAAGTTATAAGGCATAAACTATAGAGATTTTACATAGTAAAGGATTTTATGTGAACCGGAGGGATGAAGGTTAATGTATTTAGGAAAAGTTATGGCAGTTTTTGGGACCAGGCCAGAGGCTATTAAGATGGCTCCGGTAATAAAGGAGTTAAAACAAGTAGAAGATATAAAAACAGTAGTAACTGTAACAGCACAGCACAGAGAAATGCTGGACCAAGTACTCCATCTTTTTAAGATTGATCCAGATTATGATTTAGATTTAATGAAAGAGGAACAGGACCTTTTCAGTATCACTACAGGGGTACTCAATGGTTTGAAGGATATAATGGCAAAGGAAAAACCTGACCTGGTTCTGGTTCACGGTGATACTACCACAACTTTTGCTGCTTCACTGGCGGCTTTTTACCAGAGAATACCTGTTGGGCATGTGGAAGCAGGGCTGCGTACTCGCAATAAATACTCTCCTTTTCCAGAAGAAATGAACCGTACACTTACGGGGAGACTTGCGGAATTGCATTTTGCTCCTACTGATATGGCAAGAGAAAACCTGCTGACTGAAGCTACTGCTACGTTTAAAATTTGGGTTACAGGTAATACAGTAATTGATGCCCTTTTAGAAACGGTTAAGCCTGATTATGAGTTTGGTACTGGTTTTGAGGGGATTGATTTTAATAACAGACTGCTTCTGGTTACTACACACCGCAGGGAAAACTGGGGTGAAAGAATGCGTGAAATTTACAGGGCATTAATTGACCTGGTTGAGGATTTTGACGATGTGGAGGTAGTTTTCCCTGTTCATAGAAATCCGAAAGTTAGGGATATTGCAATGGAGATGCTTAAAGTCCGGGACCGTTTTCACTTGATTGAGCCTCTTGATTATGAGCCGTTTGCCAACCTTATGAATGCATCTTATCTTGTTTTGACTGATTCAGGCGGCATGCAGGAAGAAGCGCCTTCCCTGGGCAAACCGGTTTTAGTTTTGCGCGATACCACTGAGCGTCCTGAAGCTTTACAGGCCGGTACAGTGAAATTAGTAGGGACCAATCGCAAGAAAATATATGATGAAGCAAAAAAATTGCTGAGCGATGCCGGTGAATATGAAAAAATGGCCCGGGCTATAAATCCGTATGGAGATGGAAAGGCAGCCAGGCGTATTGTAAAAGTACTGACAAATTTCTTATATGTCCGTATAGGAGCCCAGAGATAATATAAACGAAATTCAGAATTTATATCACTATATACGAAAACATAATAAATCAATTTTCAGAGTTGACAATATCTAATTTGAAAAAAATATATAAAGTATGGATGTTTTTGTCAAAGAATTATAAAGTAAGGAGTGAGGAGTTAGGTGTAAGGATTTCTTGTAAGCAAAGTTTTTCTAAATCTAATAATTATTCACCTTATGTCTTACTCTTAACCGTTCACCTATCACTAAAATAATACTTTTTATGGAATAAAAAAAATAATTATACAAGTGCGAAAGTTGTGATAACAATATTGATATCCATATTAGAGTAATTCTATTAATAAAAAATTTAAAATTAAGAATTATTACAGCTCCTCTCAGGGAGACTAATACAGTAATTTGTTTCATTCCTGGGAGGTAGGTAAAATGAATCTTTTTTTAGGTGCATTATTGAAAACCATGATAGCTTTTTTTGGTATACTGGTATATGCTCGTATACTGGGTAAACAGCAGATGAGTCAGTTGACTTTTTATGACTATGTAACCGGGATTACTTTTGGCAGTATCGCAGGCTCAATTGCCATTGATCCAGGTAATAAGACCTTTTTATACCTGTGGATTTTGACAGTTTTTGCTGCTTTAAATTATGCTATGGGTATAATAACGGAAAAGAGCCGCCCTTTAAGAAAGATTATTGAAGGGGAACCCGTTATTCTTATCCATAATGGGAAGATAATGGAACACAATATGGCCAAATCCAGGTATAATATGGAAAACCTCTTGATGCAGCTTAGAGAAAAAGATGTTTTTAATGTTGCAGATGTGGAATTTGCTATTGCTGAAGCTGATGGAAAATTAACGGTATTGAAACAATCACAAAAACGCCCGGCGACTCCCTCTGATCTTGGAATAGATACGCCTTATGAAGGTATACCTTCAGAGATAATTGTAGATGGGAAGGTTATATATCAGAATCTCAAGCAGAATAATCTTGATGAGAATTGGTTAATGAAACAGCTGAACAGCCTGGGTTATAATAATCCCCGGGACATCAGCTATGCTAGTGTGGATGAAAATGGTAATCTCTATATAGACGATGCCAGGGATAAGTTGAACGAGATTACAGATATTTCTGATTAATATAGTAAGTTAACCCCTTAAGGAGGATTTTGATGTTACACATAAAATTTGGGACAGATGGGTGGAGAGCAATTATTGCCAAAGATTTTACCTTTGAGAATTGTCAGGTGGTAGCACAGGGAATAGCCAATTATATAAATAATATCAATTTTCAGAAGAAAGGCGTAGTTGTCGGTTATGATAATCGCTTTATGTCAAAGGATTTTGCTGAGGAATGCGCCCAGGTCCTGGCAGGAAATGGAATTAAGGTCTTGCTATTTAAAAAAGTTGTGCCAACTCCGGTTGCGGCTTTTGCTACCCGTATTAAAGAAGCAGGTGGGGCGATAATGATAACTGCGAGTCATAATCCACCTGAATATAACGGTATTAAATTTATACCCGAGTATGCAGGACCGGCTATGCCGGATGTTACTGAGACTATCGAAGGGGAAGTCAACAGGGTTTTAGATGGTGGAAAGGTATACAGATTAAATCTCGAGGAAGCTTTCCAGCTGGATATTTTAGAAGAAATTGATGTCGACCAGCAATACATAAATCATGTATTGAAAATTATACAGGTAGAATCTTTTAAAGATAATAACATTAAAGTTGTGGTAAACCCTATGTATGGAGCTGGAATAGGTTATCTTGATAAAATTTTAAATGATTTGGGATGTGAGGTAAAAACAATAAATAATTACCGGGATGTCCTTTTTGGAGGCTCAATGCCGGAACCGACTAGTCAAATTCTGGCAGATTTAAAAAGGGCAGTTGTTAGTTATAATGCTGATATTGGCCTGGCGGTAGATGGGGATGCCGATCGTTTTGGCATAGTTGATAACAAAGGAGAATTTGTAAGTGCCAACCGCTTCATGTATTTGCTGCTTGACCATTTATTAAAAACACGCAGTTTCAGGGGACCAGTTTGTCGCTCGGTTGCTACAACCCATATGCTGGACCGTATAGCGCGCAGAAACGGTATAGATATTATTGAGACCCCGGTTGGGTTTAAATACATTGGAGAAATTATGAGACAAAAAGGCTGCATACTGGGGGGAGAAGAAAGCGGTGGCTTAAGTATCTTCGGGCATATTCCTGAAAAAGATGGAATACTTGCCTGTCTGCTTGCTGTAGAAATGCTGGTTTATTCGGGCAAGAGCCTGATAGAATTAACCGAGGAATTTAATGAGGATTATGGTGATATCGTTAGCGAACGAATGGACATAAAAGTCAAGGAACAGGACCAGAAGAGAATATTAGAAATTTTAGAAGATTATAAACCTGGTTCTCTTAATGGGATAAAAATAGAATCGAATAGCAAACTGGAGGGTAATAAAATAGTGCTGGCGGATGGAAGTTGGGTTCTGATACGGGCTTCAGGAACGGAACCTCTTTTTAGAATTTATGTGGAAGCAAGCGATAAGAATAGCCTGGAGAACATCAAGGCCGAGGTTTTGGAAGCGCTGGGTTTATAATATTTAATGTTTTATAAATTCGACCTGGGGTCGAATTTTTTATTGAAATTTTAAAAAAACAACAAATAATTAATAAAAATTACTCTAATAAGGAAGGATATTTATGAAATGTGGCGAAAGTTCTAATGATAGAGACAATTCAGGACCACATCAATTTAATCAGTTGAATAAAATATTTGTTCAGATAGTTGATACCCTGGAGCAAAGCCGTAATGATATTTTTAGTATTGCCGTGGATTGTTACAGGCAATGTGCCTTAATAGAAGGTGAAAAGGATAAACTGAAGGTCAGACCTTGTCCTGATATAGAAAGACAAACGATTGAATTAGACGAGCAAATAGATAAAATTAGAACTCTAGCCGAAAAAGCTGAAAAATTATTAAGCAATACAGGACTGGCATTAAAAATAATGCAGGAAAATAACGAGACGTTGGATTTTGCAGAAAAAACGTATACAGGACAGCAGTTGACGACATTGATAATTAAATCCCGGGAATTTGAAAGAAGGGGGATTGCCCGGGAGATTCATGACGGGCCTGCCCAGAGCCTTGCCAGTATGTTGATAAGTTTAGATCTTATTGAAAAGCTGGGACTTACAGATAAAAATCAGATTTATGAAGAAATAAAAAACATTAAGAAGATAGGAAAAGAAAGCCTGTTAGAACTAAGGCACATTATGTTTGATCTCAAACCGGTATTTCTGAAGGAAGGAGATTTTTATTCAGCTCTGAAAAAATATTTTAAAGATTATGAAGCCAGGTATGGATTTAATATTGATTTCATATCATCAGGAAATAGAAAAGAATGTGATTATTCTTTAAAATTAGTACTTTTTCGTCTGGTTCAAGAAGGTATTAACAATGCCAGGAAGCATTCAGGGGTAAATAGAGCTGCAGTCAAAATGGAAGATGATGAGAAATATATTACTCTTGTTATAAAGGATGAGGGGAATGGCTTTGATGTTAAAACGGTAAATGGGGAAAAAGGTAGTTATGGTATATCTGGAATGAAAGAAAGAGTGGAAATTATTGGAGGAGAGATGCAGATAGTTTCTTCACCGGGGGCAGGAACTGGAATAATAATAAAGGTCCCGTTGAAAAGAGAGGGTCAGTATTATGGACAAGATCAGGGTCCTAATAGCGGATGATCACCTTCTTGTTAGAGAAGGATTGAGAAGAATCTTAGAATTAGATACTAATATCGAAATAATAACAGAAGTAGGTGATGGTCAGGGTGCTATTAACATAGCGCGTAAGATGAAACCCGATGTTATCATTATGGATATAAATATGCCAGGGACCAATGGGATTGTTGCTACCCGGGTAATAACTAATGAACTACCGGATACACGGATAATTGCTCTTACTATTTACGAAGATGAGAAAGTTGTAGAAATGGTCAGGATGGGGGTAGCAGCTTATGTTCTAAAAGATGTAGCCGGCAGTGAACTGATTGATACGATACACAAGGTAATGAATGGGGAAGTAGTTATTCATCCCCGGGTAGCTAACCGGCTGGTAAATGAATTAACTCGTCCGGAAAAGAAAGCGGATGATAATAAATTAACCAGAAGGGAGAAAGATGTTCTGGCTCTACTGGCAAAAGGGTATACCAATAAGCAAATGGCAGAGACTATATTTATAAGTGAAAAGACTGTAAAAAACCACCTTACAAGTATATTCAGGAAACTGGGTGTTAAGGATAGAACTCAGGCAGCCGTGTATGCGCTGAAAAATAACCTGGTATCCGAAGAGTAATTAAGAACTTAAATCCAGTAATCAAGTAACCTCTGGATAGCATATTATATACCAACAGGCTAGAAGGAGGTTTTTTTGTGGTCATTTTACTCAAATCACTCTGTTTTGCTATTTGGATGTTAATAATGTTATCTTTGATAATTGGCAGCAGGGGGAAGCACCGGGCGAAATTCAGGGAAGTGACATTATACGTTGAAGATGAAGACGATGTGGAGATGGTCATACGTAAAGCTTTATCAAGCCTGAAGGCAGAAGACATGTTAATTATCAAGGATGTAACAAGCGGTAGAAGTCCAGAGAAAAGACAAATTATTAGCAGAATGCTCAGAAAAAACCCTGCCATTCTATACTGTGTTCTTAGTGAAAATGGGGGATTTTGTCAATAAATAGTTAATAAAAAATAGTTATGGTTGAAAAAAGCTTCGCTTTTTTTCTTTATTCAGTTTTGTGAACCTCTTTTAGGAGCAAACAAGTTTACATGTCTTTATTCCTTTTCATTCACAGGATTAAATGCTTTCTATACTTTTTTTACAGGACTTTTATGAGGCCTAATAGAAAATATGCAGATTATTTATGATCTAAAACCAACAAATTCTTCATTTATGTTATTAATTTATGTTATTAATTTATGTTATTATAATGTTATTCTTTAGAAAATTGTTGTCCAAACATAGTTTTACTTATCCGTATCGTATGGAGTACAGGTTAAGCTTTCACACGATTGTTTTTAATACGGAAAATATTAATTATTAACATAATGTAAATAATGATTCCCCTGCAAAAACCTAAAACTTTTATAATTTGTCTATATTAGTTGTAGCGGATGCCTTAGCTTCCGCGTCAAATGCCGAAGAATTAGTATCCTGATTTCAAAGGAGACTTAAGTCTCCCCTACGAGAGATAATAACGGATTTTTCGCAGTGGAATCAAATAATACATTATATTTTTCTTTTAGAAAATATGTTGCTTAAAATACTAATTTCTTTGAGTTTAGTTTTGTTAAGTCGAAGTGAGGTGTCAGGTAGTGGAAAATATTTTAATGGATATTTTTTTTCCACAAAACACTTGCTGCATTTGCAGAAAACCGGGGAGGTTTGGGACCAGGCATCCTTGGTGTGATAGCTGTGATGAGGTTATGAAGATAATGCAGCAGGAACTGCCTATTTGTGATAAGTGCGGAAAGTACCTGGAAAAAGATGAACACCTGTGTGTCGAATGCCGGAACAATCCTCCGGAGTTTAATATTGCCAGGGCAGTAGGTCCATATAAAGAGTCTTACAGGATAGCTGTTAAAGTTTTTAAATTTTTGGGAAGAAAAAATCTGGCTATCAAAATGGGTTGTCTAATGGCCCAGGTGGTAAAAAATGAACCGTGTTTCTGGCCGATTGACCTTATAGTACCTGTACCTTCTACAAAAGTTCAGTTGAAACAAAGAGGATTTAATCAAACGGAACTTTTAGCAAAACAAATAAGCAAACACCTTAAGATAAAGGTAGAGTTCGATGTATTATACAGGGTCAAAGAAACTCCTGCTCAAAGAGAATTGAGCAAAGAAGAAAGGGAGAAAAACCTCCTGTGTGCATTTAGAGTCAAAGATAGGAGAAAAATCCATAAAAAGAATATACTGCTGGTTGACGATGTCTATACTACGGGTTCTACATGCCGGGAATGTACGCGTACCTTAATAGGAGGCGGTGCAGCAAGTATTTCGATAATAACATGGGCTACCGGAATAGGTTTTTGACCGCTTTAAGCTGACTAATAAAGATTTCTCAAATAATATCCGCTTATCTATTGTCATGGCTCATTGGAAAAGCAAGGGTCTTGTATATTAATTGTTATGATCTTTTAACTACCAGAAAAAGACATTCATCATCAGAAAGTTAATAAATAACCGAAAGGAAAATATTTGCATACTGCCTTGCTATTTTAATTTATAGAGTATATAATCACATATAGGGGTCGGTGGAGCGCTTGAGAGTATAAAGAGCACTTCCGGCAAAAATCAAAAAAGTGAGGGATTTTTTTTATGTTTGAAGACAAAACCTTAGTGTGTCAGGATTGCGGAAAGGAGTTCATTTTTACTACGGGGGAACAAGAATTTTATGCCGAAAAGGGATTTGAAAATGAACCCAAACGTTGCAAGGATTGCAGAATTGATCGCCGCAACAACCGCAATGGCAACAGAGCTCCGCGCGAAATGTATACGGCAATATGTGCTGAATGTGGAGCCGAAACTCAAGTTCCTTTTAAACCTGTAGAAGGTAGACCTGTTTACTGTATGACTTGTTTCCAAAAGCAAAAGGAGAATGCATATTAAAGAAACAGTTAATAAAGGAATATTACCGGGCTTTTAAAGCCCGGTTTAGTTTTTTCTGATGTTTTTAGAAATTTTTCAAGTGGGGCTGAGATATACTATAAGGGGAATTATTTGATGTAGAGAATTTTACGTACCTGTTGTAAAATAAACATATAACAGCCGAAAGGAGTGGTCTTATGAAGTTTGATATTAGAGGAAAAAATATTGACCTTACTGATGCCTTAAAAGACTATACCACCAAGAGGCTTTCCAAGTTGGGAAAATACATCGATCCTGTTAAAGAAGTTCAGGTTGCCCTGTCTATTGAAGGTGAGCGCCATAAGGCGCAGCATAAAGTTGAAGTTACCATACCCCTGAATGGAGTTATCCTTCGAGGTGAGGAAGCAACTGATGATATGTATAGTTCAATTGATATGGTAGAAGAAAAACTGGAAAAACAAATAGATAAGTATAAGACTAAATTGTATAGAAATAACCGGGGTACAGGATTTAAGAAGGCCCTGACTGAAGAAATAGAGAAGAAATTAGATCAGAGCGATATTAAAGATTTTAATATAGTTCGAACCAAAAAATTTGCCTTAAAACCAATGGATGAGGAAGAAGCCATAATGCAGATGAATCTTTTGGGACATAATTTCTTTATGTTTTTTAATGTTCGAAGCGATGAGGTAAATGTTGTTTATAAAAGAAATGATGGTAATTATGGTTTAATTGAACCCGATTTTGATTAGTTGAAGTTGACCTGTAAAAAGTGATAGTATTATAAGTAGTGTTAGTATGAGGAACCGAGAGGGTTCCTCTTTTCTTGAAAAGAGGGCAAAAACATGATTAAGTCTTTTTTAAAAAAGTTACTCGATGATAATGAAAAAGAAATAAAAAAACTTATGCGTACAGTGGAGATTATCAATGGCCTGGAACCAGAATTCAAAGCTATGTCAGACGAGGAATTTCCACAAAAAACAGAGGAATTAAAGGAACGGTTAAAAAACAACGAAAAATTAGAGGAGATATTACCAGAAGCATTTGCTCTAATAAGAGAGGCATCTTTTAGAACCCTGGGTATGAGGCACTTTGATGTGCAGTTGGTAGGGGGGATGGTCCTTCACCAGGGCAGGATTGCTGAAATGAAAACGGGTGAAGGGAAAACACTGGTTGCGACCCTGCCAGTTTTTTTGAATGCCCTGGAAGGCAAGGGAGTTCATATTGTTACTGTCAACGATTATTTGGCAACAAGGGATGCCAACTGGATGAGACCGGTTTATGAGTTCTGTGGTCTTTCAGTGGGGCTTATTGTGCATGGTCTTAGCTATGATGAACGGAAAGAGGCCTATGCCTGTGA
>DAOUSQ010000003.1 GCA_030627145.1 Syntrophomonadaceae bacterium
ATTCACTTTGTCACCTCCTTCAAATAACGTTAAATTGATTATTTAAAAGTAGTTTTCATTATCAAAATTAATGTTTTTATTAATTCTATCAAATAATAAATTTAATTCAAAACCAGTTTCTAAAAGTTATTCTATCGGGGTAGTATTAATATGTATGACACAACTCTCCTTTCACAACATCGCCATCAATATTTTTGAGCATGATCCAGGTAAAATTACCTCGCAAATCATTATTAGATAAAAATTCTACATTTATATAGTTATCACTTAGTCCAGTATATTGATTACTGTTTAATTTTCTCTCCACCAGGAACCTCATTTCTCGGTTTAAAAAACCTTTGATGAAATTTCGGTGTTTACTCTGGGCTAATTGTAAAAGTTTTTCGCTTCTCTGCTGCTTTACTGTTTCTTCTACTTGAGGGGATAAAGCTGCAGCTTTTGTTCCCGGTCTTGGCGAATATTTAAAAACATGTAAATCCATTACAGGTAAATCAGTTATTAGATTATAAGTTTCCTTGAAATCTTCATTATTCTCTCCTGGAAAACCCACCATAACATCTGTTGTAAAGGCTGCATCAGGTACTTTGTTGGCTATTCTATAAATTAATTCACGATAGAAATCACTTGTATATCGCCGGTACATTGCTTTAAGAACTTTATCACTACCACTTTGCAAGGAGATATGAAAATGACGACATAGTCTTTGTTCTAAAGCAATTATATCTACCAGTTGTTCACTCATTTCCAGTGGTTCAATGGAACTTAATCTTATCCTGTAATCACCTTCTACCTGATCAAGAATTACCCTTAAAAGCTTTGCCAAGTCCCACCCGTTAAGATCACTACCATAAAGACCAGTATGAATACCTGTTAATACTATTTCCCGGTACCCAATAGAAAGCAGCTGCTTTATTTCCTTTATGACACTTTCTGGCAATTTGCTTCTAACCGGTCCACGTGTATAAGGCACTATACAATATGAACAAAAACTCTGGCATCCATCCTGTATTTTTATAAATGCGCGAGTCCGCTGGTGCTGCCGGGAAAATATTACAGGTTTGAGTTTATCTTCTACTCTGATAGGACCAGTAATAACTCTGGCTTCCTGGTTCTTTTTCATCGCCAGGTTTTCGATAATATCTGCAATCTTTTCCTTATCACTATTGCCTACAACAAGGTCAACTCCCTTGATATCAGCCAACTGTTTTGCATTTATCTGTGCCATACAACCTATGGCAGCAATTATAGCCCGGGGATTCTTTCTTATAGCCCTTCTGACCATTGCCCTTGACTTCCGGTCACTAACATGGGTAACTGTACAGGTATTAATAATGTAAACATCGGCTACATCATTAAAATCAACAACACTATAACCCCTTTTAATAAAGTCTTCTTTTATCTGTTCTGTTTCCACCTGGTTTACTTTACAACCAAGGGTATGAAATGCAACTGTTTTCACGATAAAAAAACCTTTCTTTTCTATCCTAAATCACCGTACTCATACATGATAATACTGGATACGGCTATACCTGCAGTTTCAGTCCTTAGAATTCTGGGCCCCAGTCCAGCAACATAAATATCCTTTTTACGAGCAGCTTCAACTTCATGATAG
The DNA here is from genome assembly GCA_030627145.1 of Syntrophomonadaceae bacterium. The sequence continues at coordinate 1,613 of DAOUSQ010000003.1, forward strand.
GCAAACCCACCTTCAGGCCCAACCAGAACAAACACCTCATTACCTGCGTATCTTTCTTTATTTTGCTTGAGAACATCTTTTAACCCAAGCTGTTCTTCATTCTCATATAACATAATCGCCACTTTGCTTCCTATCTCCATAAGCAGGTTTTCAAATGTTACTATAGGTTTTATTTCAGGAATAATACTTCTACGACACTGTTTGCACGCTTCCCGGGCAATCACTTCCCATTTATCACGCTTTTTTTCTGCTTTTGTCGGCCCAAGATTTACCACAGTATGTTCACTTGTAAAAGGATATATTGTACTTACCCCAATTTCTACGGCTTTTTGGATTATAGTATTCATTTTATCCCCTTTTGCTAACCCCTGTGCAAGATATAGCCGAACTAGTGGCTCATTGTTATCGGTAAATATATTTTGTATTCGAGCAGTTAATATACCATTATGTCTGCCTTTTAACTCTAATATATATTCGCAACCTGTTCCATCAAAAGCCTGAATAGAATCCCCCGGCTTAAGTCGTAAAATCTTTTCAGCATGTCGGGCCTGTTCATCATCAATTAATACTAGTTTTTCTTTTATATTGTTTGGAGAAATAAAAAAGCGGTGCACGAATAACACTCCCCTCGCACCACTGAAATGATAAAACATAAGGAAGAAAGGGTAAGGAAAACAGCATATAAATTCTTTTCTCAATGCTAAATCTATAATTACCTTAAAAAGGTATATAGTCCAAACTCCTTACACCTCACGTCTAACTCTTTATATTTTTCTGGCTGCAACTCCAACCCAGTCAATATCGGTTAAAATTTCTTCTATAATAAATCCATGTTCTTCAAGCTGCTTTTGCACGCCTGGCCAGCGGCTATCCACAATGCCCGAACCAAAAAAATATCCTCCCGAAGGTAATACCTTTACAGCTTCAGGAATTAATAAACCTACAACTTCCGCAGTAATATTTGCCAGAATAATATCTGCCGCCAGGCTTTGTATTTCTTCTATTATATTTCCTTGTTTAACTAATATTTTATCCTCTAGATTATTCAGTGTTATATTTTCTCTAGCAACTTTAACAGCCACCTCATCAATATCCATAGAAAATACTCTGGCAGCTCCTATTTTACTTGCTGCAATAGAAAGTATTCCTGAACCACAACCAGCATCAATTACTGTTTCATTACCTTTTATATAGTTATCTATAAAATGTAGACAAAACCGGGTAGAAGCATGTATTCCTGTCCCAAACGCCATCCCCGGATCAATATCAATAATAACTTCACCTTCCCCCACCTGGTAATCTTCCCATAAAGGCTTTATTACCAATCGGTTGCCCACTTTAAAAGTATGATAATACTTTTTCCATGATTTCTCCCAGTCTTCATTCCTGACCTCATCAATAAAAATTTTACACTCGATATTAAAATTTTCTTTTACTCTATTTAAACACCACTTCAGTTCATTCATAAATTCCCGATCTTCACTAAAATAGGCTTTTACTACTACGAATTCATGATCCAAAAAATCAGGAGAAACGGCCTGGGAATTCCATCCAGTCTTATTCACAAACTTTCTGGCAGATTGTGGATCTTCGATAACTACTCCACCTGAGCCCAGTCTGTGAAATATTCCCGCTATGGCTTCTACACATACCCCTTCAGTCAATACACTGACTTCTTTCCACTCCATTTAAGCACCTTCTATCCCATTGCATCCTTAACCTTTTCAAAAAGTCCTTTTCGCTGGTTTTTTCCCTCATTATCCTCGAAAAAACCACTAAGAAGTTCCTTCTGCTTTTTAGTAAGGCGCTTGGGAATCTTCACTTTAACTGCCACTTTAAGATCTCCATTGCGGTGACTATGCAGGTGCGGAATGCCTTTGCCTTTTATTGTTATTATATCTCCCGGTTGAGTTCCTTCAGGAATATTTAAAATATGTGTAGCACCTCCCAGGAGAGGAATCTCTATTTCCGCACCAAGAGCAGCCTGCACAAAATTAATTTCCAGGTTAGTTATGAGAGTATATCCATCTCTTTTAAAAGTAGGATGAGGTCTAACAATTATCGTAATATACAAATCCCCGGGAGAACCTCCGCGTGTACCATGTTCACCTTCACCCTGTATTCTCAAACGAGAACCACTATCAATCCCGGCAGGAATACGGATATTTATCTTCCTCGTCTTCCTCACCTGACCCGTTCCTTTACACGAAGAACAGGGTTTTTCTATTACTTTTCCTTCACCCTTGCACCTGCTGCAGGGCTTTACAGTTTCAAAACGCCCAAAAGGAGTGTTTTGCACTGTACGAACTTGGCCACTGCCATTACAATTCGGACAGGTTTTTATTTTAGTCCCAGGCTCAGCTCCATTGCCTTTACATTTTTCACATTTTTCTGTCCTTGATATTTCGATTTCTTTTTCCAATCCAAAAACTGCATCTTCAAATTCTATATCCAGGCGAATTTCCCTGTCAGCACCACGTTGAGGACCGGATTTTCTTCGATGCCCTCCCATTCCACCAAAAAACATGTCAAAAATATCTCCGAATCCGCCACCTATGTCATCAAAATCAAACCCACCAAAACCTCCTGCCCCATTATTCTTAGTAGGATCGAAAGCGTCATGGCCGAAACGGTCGTAAACTTCCCGTTTCTGAGGATCACTTAATACTTCATATGCATCATTAATCTCTTTAAATTTTTCAGCGGCGTTTTCATCATCCCGGTTAACATCAGGATGATATTTCCTGGCCATTTTACGATAGGCCTTTTTTATTTCATCAGGCGAAGCATTCCTGGATATTCCCAAAACCTCATAGTAATCTCGCTTAGCGGACATTTTTTCCCACCTTCCTGTAACAAAACAGGGTAAACCCGGAAACACCACAGCTTCCGGGTTTTAGCACCCTCCCATGTGCGTTTTGCATAAGCAAACTGACTGGCTTTCATCTTTTATTTTTTTTCATCTTCATCTGGGATATCGTAATCGGCATCAACAACATCGTCTCCGCTTTTCCCTTCAGCCTGCCCGGCAGCACTCTCATACATTTTCTGGGTAAAAGCAAAAACAGCCTGGGTCAAAGCCTCGGTCTTTGCCCTGATTTCATCAATATCTTCCCCTTTTAGGGCACTTTCAAGTTCTTCTTTTGCAGACTCTATTTTAACCTTTGTTTCTTCATCTATTTTATCACTATTCTCGTTTAAAGTTTTTTCTGCTTGATAAATGATACTATCAGCAGCATTTCTAGTTTCGATTTCTTTGAACCGTTTTTCATCTTCCTCAGCAAATTTTTCTGAATCTCTTACCATACGTTCAATTTCTTCATCACTAAGTCCGCTGGAAGAAGTAATAGTAATCTTCTGCTCCTTATTTGTAGCAAGATCCTTGGCAGTAACATTAACAATACCGTTTACGTCAATATCAAAGGTAACTTCAATCTGCGGAACGCCTCTAGGGGCCGGAGGAATTCCAGTAAGCTGAAACCTCCCAAGAGTAACATTGTCTGTCGCCATTTTCCTTTCTCCCTGCAGTACATGAACGTCCACAGATGGTTGGTTATCTGCCGCTGTAGTAAAGACCTGGCTCTTTGATGTTGGGATAGTAGTATTCCTGTCAATTATCTTTGTAAACACCCCGCCCAGAGTCTCTATTCCCAGGGATAATGGTGTAACATCCAGTAATACTACGTCACTAACTTCCCCTGAAAGAACTCCTGCCTGGATTGCTGCACCTATCGAAACAACTTCGTCCGGGTTTATACCCTTAAAAGGCTCTTTGCCCGTAATACTTTTTACCGCCTCCTGTACAGCTGGTATTCTTGTAGAACCTCCAACAAGTATTATCTTGTCTATCTCACCAGGTTTTAATTCTGCATCCTTTATTGCCTGTCTTGTGGGTCCCATAGTTTTTTCTACCAGATCAGCAGTCATCTCATCAAACCTTGCCCTCGTTAACGTTTTTTCTAGGTGAAGCGGACCTTCCTGGGTAGCTGTAATATATGGAATGTTTATATCGGTGCTCATTACCCCTGAAAGTTCATGCTTTGCCTTTTCTGCTGCTTCTTTTAAACGATGCATTGCCATTTTGTCGTTCTTTAGATCTACACCATTCTCATTTTTAAATTCTTTAACCAGCCAGTCGATGATTCTGTCATCAAAATCATCCCCCCCAAGACGGTTATTTCCACTGGTAGCTTTTACTTCAAATACTCCATCTCCTATTTCTAGTATAGATACATCAAAAGTACCTCCGCCAAGATCAAAAACCAGAATGGTTTGATTATCTTCTTTATCCATTCCATAAGCTAATGCTGCCGCTGTAGGCTCATTTATTATTCTTAAAACTTCCAACCCGGCTATTTTACCAGCATCTTTTGTAGCCTGACGCTGTGAATCGGTAAAATAAGCAGGTACTGTTATGACTGCCTGGGTTATCTTTTCTCCCAGATAAGCTTCAGCATCTGTTTTTAGTTTTTGTAATATCATTGCTGATATCTCTTGCGGGGTATATTTTTTACCATCAATATCTACTTTATAATCTGTCCCCATTTTTCTTTTAATGGACACAATTGTCCTTTCTGGATTGGTAACAGCCTGTCTTTTTGCCACTCTGCCCACTAATTTCTCATTAGATTTGGAGAAACCAACTACAGATGGAGTAATTCTTTCTCCTTCAGCATTTGTTATGACAGTTGGATCATTACCCTCCATAATCGCTATTACTGAGTTAGTAGTACCCAGGTCTATTCCTACAACCTTACCCATTTACAGCACCTCCAATTTTTACAAAACAATAATTTATTTTAATAAGTAAAATCCTTATTTACTAACCTTAACGAGGCTGGGTCGTATTACCCTGTCATTTAAAACATAACCTCTTTGCAGTTCTTCAATAACAGTATTTTCTGGATACATATCATTATCTTCTACTAAAAGAGGTTGATGATATTGTGGATCGAAGGGTCTACCTACAGCTTCTATGCTCTCAACACCTTCGCCTTTTATTGCTTCATGCAAACTTTTTGCTATCATCTCAACGCCTTTTTTTAGAGCTTCATAATCTTCATTATTTTCAGATATACTCAGTGCTCTATCCAGGTCATCAATAACTGGCAGTAGTTTTTTGATCAATGGTAAAGAAGCATATTTTATGTATTCCTCCCTTTCACGTGCTGCCCTTTTTTTTATGTTTTCCAGTTCAGCTAGTGCTCTAAGATACTTATCATAGTTATCCTGGGATTCCTCCTGTTTTTTTTCAAACTCCTTTTTTAACCTCGCGACTTCATCTTCTTCTGTTGAAATATCCTGTTGTTTATCTTGTTGAATATTTTGGATTATTTCTTTGTTATCGTTATTCTCTTCAAGTTCTAAATCTTTATTGTCCACTAAATTTTCACCTCTATTCTAAAGTTTCAATATTATTATTTATGTTTAATTTTTCATCTTTCATTTTTATTATTGTGTTAATTCTTAAAATGGCTACCGCCACTTCCCCAGCTGCCTTAACCGCATGTATTTTAACCAGGGCAGGATCTACAATCCCCTGTTCTACTGTATTAATAAGGTTACCGTTCTCACTATCAAAAGAAATATAATCTACTTCATGTTTTCTCTGTGCAGCTATTACATTTCTCAGTTTCTCCAGGGGGTTAAAACCTGAATTAGCTGCCATACAGCAAAATGGTTTTATTAGAGCTTCCTTAACACACAACACTCCAAAAGAAGTCATCCCCTCAAGTTCATTAGCCAGATCTTCAAGGTGACCTGCCACCCATACCTCAAGAGCGCCTCCTCCAGGAACAATACCTCCTTGCAGGGCCGCCTGAACAGCAGATGCTGCATCCTTTGCCATACGTTCCCTTTCATCAACTACCTCTTCGGTTGATGCACCAATAATAACTGTAACCCAGTTTTCTCCTCCTCCATCATAAATACAGGTATGCTCGAGTTTTTCATCTACTTCTGCCAACCTGGCTCTACCCAGATACCCTTCTAGTATATGAGGCTCTCGATTAAGGGTGTTTCTCTTTATTTTTTTGGCTCCAGTATGTATGCTTAAATTTTCAATCTCCCGGGAAGACACTCTCTGGAGAACCATTACGCCTCTTTCAACAAAAACTTCTTCAGCAATATCATCCATCCCACGGTCTAACACCACAAGATTAATCCCCATCTTGCAGATTTTTTCCAGGTTCTGTTCGTATCTTTCTCTGGCCTTCAAATAATATTGAAACCCTGCTTCAGTCTTCATAGCTTCATGATCAATATCTTCAGGACCCAGGGCATCATCAATAATTAATATTTTGGGCTGGTCTATATGAACAGGCATCTGCTTATTTGCAGGTTCCTTATTAATCACAACTCCCCTGAAAACATGGTTTTGAGCCGACTCCCTAGCAACTAACGCATCTGAAAACTTATACTCGGGGGTTAAAATCTTTTGTATGCCCATTAATTTTGCACCCTCTATGACCAGACAAGCCAGATCTTCATGGCCACGACCGGCAATAGCCGCAATATTAAACAGTAACTCATCTTCAATAGAATTAATTTTCCTGGTTTGCTTTTTTATTAAGTCGACAGCCGCTTTAATTCCTTTGTTTATACCTTCTATTATACAAGTTACCGGTACTCCCTTTAGGGCTTGATCCGCCCCTTCAGCAACCAGGGCACCTGCTATAATAGTTGCTGTAGTCGTACCATCACCTACTTCAACTTGTTGAGCTCTAGCAGTATTAATAATCATACGCGCTGATGGATGATTAACTTCCATTAATTTTAAAATAGTCACACCATCATTACTTATTACTACATCACCAAACCCGTCTACCATCATAATATCAAGGCCCCTGGGCCCTATTGTTCCTTCTACTGCCTGAGAAATAACCCTTGCAGCATTGGCATTATTTAGTAAAGTCTGGAATTTGTCATCTGTTTTTTGACTGCTGGATAGGTAGTTATCTGACATCTATACCTCCCATTTTTTTTAACACTGAATACCATAGAAATATAATCAGAATATAACATTATCTTTTAATTAATTTTAAATTTTGAATTCTTAATTTTGAATTTAGGTTCGGATTGGAAATCCCAATCCGTTATACTTTTTCAAGTATCAGGTCTTCACCCGACACTCAAACATCGGTCAAAATTGTATTATTATCTTTTACGTGTCATACAGAAAAAGAAATAGATGTAATACATCTCACATCAAGCACTTCGCACTTTACTCCCTGGTATTAGAAGAAGTTTTTGATGATGTCTTCAATAATACTGCGCACTGAATCAACAGTACCTGCAGCTTTCCAGTACTCCATACGTACCGGTCCTATAACTCCCATCTTACCCACATCTCCAAAGGTATTATACCCAGAAAAAACAAGACTCATCTCTTTTATTTCATCAACCTTGTTTTCTTGGCCTATCCTGATGTCTACTTCTTCCCCTATGTCGTCAGGAATAATATTTTTAAGTAAAATATCTTCTTCAAGTACTGTCAATATACGCTTAAGTTTATCTATATCCTTGAACTCAGGCTCGTTTAACATATTTAAAGTACCGCTAATAATAACTTTTTCCTCTCCGGAATTTTCAATAAGACTATCAATAGCTTCAAGAGTACTCTCAATAACTTTCCTGCGCTTTTTCAAGTTATCCCTTAATAACTGCAAATCACTCCTGCGCATATCTCCTAACTTCTTCCCGGAAAAAACGCTATTAAATAACCCGCTTATTATTTTTATATCTTCCCCCTTCATTGAAGCAGGGATTTCAATTTTGCGGTGCATAATTACACCCATATCAGTTACTATAAGTATAATTGCTTTACCCTTTTCCGCCGGAATAATCTCAAGTTGCTTAAATTCGCTCAATTTAACTGATGGCACTATAACAAAGGAAGCATAATGTGTTACCTGTGATATAAAATTTGCAACTTTTAAAATAAGATCTTCCCATTCCTGACTATTTTGCGTCAGTCCCTTGTGTAGAATTTCAATTTCTTCGTTACCAAGTTCCTCTTTTTCCATCATGCAGTCCACATAATATCTAAAACCCATTTCTGACGGTATTCTACCTGCTGACGTGTGAGGTTGTTCAAGGTACCCCATATCCTCCAAGTCTGCCATTTCATTCCTGACTGTCGCAGCACTAATTTTTAAACTATGCTTTTTGACGACTGCTCTTGATCCAACCGGTTCAGCCGTTTCAACATAGTCTTTAATTACGGATTCAAGTATTTTTTTCTTTCTTTCATCTAATGTCATTTTATCACCACCTGTTAGCACTCTCTTCTATTGAGTGCTAATCAGCGTTTGTTAAAAAATATCACCAGAATAGCCTGTTGTCAAGCGTCTATATTAGTCAATAAATTGACAAAAAACCTCGTTGGATAGGAAATACCCTCTTTTTGTTAATTTTAAGTACTCATCTTCTAATTTTAGCAGTCCTTTACTAATATAATCTGAAATAATTTTAGAGTATTTATCTTCAATATTTATTCCGAATCTTTGTTTAAATTCCTTAACACTAATTCCCCTGCATAACCTTAAACCCAGTATAATAGCATCAATCAGTAAACTACTACTATTCATATGCTCCAGTTCCTCAACAATGCAGCTATTACCTTTTTGCAATCTGTTTAAATATTGTTTAACATCTTCTTTATTTATATATCTACGGGCGTTGATAAAGCTCACTGCTCCAGTTCCAATACCAACATATTCCTCAGCCTGCCAGTAAACAAGATTATGTTTGCACTCAAACCCCGGCCTGCAAAAATTAGATATCTCATAATGTTCAAACCCGGAATCCTGTAGGTATTCAATAGCTTCATTATACATATGCCATTCTGTATCTTCATCAAGAAGCTCCAGTGTTCCCTGCTCTATTTCTTGTGCCAGAGGAGTACTGGCATCGAGTTGTAAAAGGTAAGTAGAAATATGTTTGGGATTACAATCAACTGCCAACTGCAAGGTTTTCCTCCATCTATCTATATTTTGTCCAGGTATTCCAAAAATTAAATCAATATTAAAATTTTCCAGGCCCTGTGTATGTAATTTCTCTACTGTTTGCATTACATCCAGCGAATTATGTATCCTGCTCAGTAGTCTTAGATCTTCATCAAAAAAACTCTGTACACCAAGAGATAACCTGTTTATGCCTGCATCAATAATTTCTTTAATCTTCCTATCATCTACGGTAGCAGGATTGGCTTCTATACTTACCTCCACTTGATCTTTCACTGCAAATTCACTATGTATTGTTCGGATGATACTTCCCAGCTGCTTTCCCGTTAGCAAACTTGGTGTACCTCCACCTATATAAATAGTTTTAATCTGTACACGCTGTAAATAAAAAGCTCGTTGTCGGATCTCCTCAAGCAGAGCAATAGTATAACGGTCTAACCATTCTTTAGAAGGCAGAGGCACAGAAAAAAAATCACAGTAATTGCACTTTTTTAGACAAAACGGAATATGTATATACAGGCCTACGTTATGCGTTAAAGGTGAGGTATCAGGGGTTGTCATAAACATATCACTTTTAGTTAAAACCCGGCTCAACAACACTTCACTCCTTTCGCCTCACTCTTTTTCAATATCCATTACTGTTAGAAATGCATCTTTGGGTACTTCAACCTGGCCAATTTGTTTCATCCTTTTTTTACCTTCTTTTTGTTTTTCCAGTAGCTTCTTTTTCCTGGTAATATCTCCACCATAACATTTGGCCAGTACATCCTTTCGCATTGCTTTAATACTTTCCCTGGCAATTACCTTGCTGCCTATCGCTGCCTGGACTATAACTTCATACATCTGCCGGGGAATTATCTTTCTCAATTTAGTAACTAAACCCCGGGCACGGTAATATGCCTTGTCTTTATGCGCTATAAAACTCAATGCGTCTACTATTTCACCGTTTAACATAATATCCAGTTTAACCAGATCAGATACCTCATAACCATTAAAGTCATAATCCAGTGACGCATATCCCCTGGTACGAGACTTCAAAGAGTCAAAAAAGTCATACAAAATTTCAGATAAAGGTAGTTTATAAGTAAGCATAACCCTTTTAGGGGTAAGGTATTCCATGTTAATATAGCTACCTCTTTTTTCCTGGCACAATTCCATAATAGTTCCTACATAATCATTGGGCACCATAATAGTAGCCTTTACATATGGCTCCATTATCTGCTCAATTTTTTGTGGTTGTGGCCAGCAGGTCGGGTTTTGTACAAAAATTTCACTGCGGTCTGTTAATACCACTTTATAAACAACACTCGGTGCAGTTGCCAGCAGACTAAGACCATACTCTCGTTCCAACCTCTCTCTGATTATCTCCAGGTGAAGCAATCCCAAAAAACCACAGCGAAAACCAAACCCCAGTGCATCAGAATTTTCCGGTTCATAAGACAATGAAGCATCGTTAAGTTTCAATCTCTCCAATGCCTCTCTCAATTTTTCAAAATCATTATTCTCCAGAGGATAAAGTCCACAGAATACCATAGGTTTCACTTCCTGGTAACCAGGAAGCGGTTTCTCTGCCGGCCTGTTCACCCCTGTTATTGTATCACCCACTTTGGTATCGGCAACATTTTTTACCCCTGCAGCCAGGTATCCTACTTCACCAGCTTTAAGACTTTTCACTTCAGTCATATAAGGAGATAATACTCCTATCTCACTAACCTCAAATTCCTTTGAACTTGACATCATTCGAATGATATCACCTTTTCTTACTTCACCTGACTTAATCCGAATATACGACATTGCACCTTTGTAAGAATCAAAATAGGAGTCGAATATTAAGGCCTGAAAATGGCCATCAATATCATCAATGGGTGGAGGTATATGGGCAACTATCGCCTCCAAAACATCTTCTATTCCAGTTCCCATCTTTGCCGATATGGAAATAATTTCGTCTTTATCTATTCCAAGTACATCTTCCATTTCCTGCTTTACAGCTTCAGGCTCAGCTCCGGGTAAATCGATTTTATTAACCACACCTATTATTTCCAGGTTTAAATCCATAGCCTGATAAACATTGGCCAGGGTCTGAGCCTCAATTCCCTGTGAAGCATCAACTACCAGTAAAGCTCCCTCGCAGGATGCCAGGCTTCGTGATACCTCGTATGAAAAATCTACATGCCCGGGTGTATCTATAAGGTTTAATATATATTCCTCCCCATCTTTTGCCTTATATTTTAACCTGACCGGCTGAAGTTTGATGGTAATTCCCTTTTCTCTTTCTAAATCCATTTTATCCAAAAACTGCTCTTTCATTTCTCTCTCACTCAAAGCACCGGTAAACTCAAGCAGACGATCTGCCAGAGTTGATTTCCCATGATCTATATGAGCTATTATACTGAAATTTCTAATTTTTTCCTGCAACTGTAACACCCCTGGAGCAAAGCATATTCGCATAGCCATTGTTATAAATTATACTCAATTAGAATCAATCCTTCAATTACAGAATTAATAACTCATCTAGCTCTTTCTGGCATTCTTTTTTTCAGCATATTTAAGAGCAGTTCTGACTCTTCAAGTTTAAACAGGTATATTATTATCCCATAAATAACTACTCCTGATGCAACCCCAACACTAACGGAAATAAACAGGTTTAGTTTGGTTGAAAACGCCATTATACTCATAAGATATATAGTTATAAAACGTACCGCTACAAACATTAGAATAGACGCTCCAGTTGATATTAACAAACTGGCCATAATTTTTGCCCCACCTATCTTTCCTACCTTTAACCTTAACGCTGCCAGGAGCAGTACCATGTTTAAAACTCCTGCCAGTGAATACGCAAACGCCAGGCCTTCATAGCCCATAGGCTTGACCAGCTTTATGGATAAAAAGATATTAAAAGCAATAGTTATAACCGCTGCAATAACAGGAGTCAGTGTGTCTTTTAGCGCATAAAAACTCCGGTTTAACACCTGTATAGCAGAATAAGCAAATAACCCTGTACTATAAAAAATCAATGCTTGATTAGTAGCTGTAGTCATAGAAACTGTAAATTCACCCTGTTCAAACAAGAGTTTAATCAATGGTTCGCCAATAGCCATTAACCCCAATGAAGCAGGAATACTGACCAGAAATATTGCTCTTATTCCCAGTGAACTAGTACGTTTGAACATTTCAATCTCACCACGTGCTGTTAAAGCAGTTAATGTAGGAAAGATAGCTGTTGCAATTGAAACCGCAAAAATACCTACCGGGAGATTCATAATCCGCTGAGCGAGATTTAAAGCGCTTATGATCCCCGATCCAAGTTGGGAAGAAAGATTCTGGGTAACAAAAAGATTCAACTGCACTACTCCTAAGCCTGCCAGGACCGGTATCATTAACATCATAATCTGGTAGAAACCTTTATTAGTATAGTCAAATGAAAAATAGTATTTCATCCCCACCCTGCGCAGAGCCGGAATTTGGATAGCAAAATTTAGTGCCGCACCTAGTACTACTCCATAAGAAAAAGCTGCTATCCCGAATTGATTCACAAAAGCCATACCTACAATAATGATGACCAGGTTATAAATGAGGCTCCCAAATGCAGGAGCTGCAAATTTGTTATAAGAATTTAATACACCCATTGCAAAGCCATTTAAGGCCATAAAAAATGTTTGTAAAAACATTATGTGAGTCAATTTAACCGCAAGGATAATATATTCTTCAGGTAACCCCGGGGCCAGAAGAATTATTAAAGGTCGGGTATAAAGATAGGCAAAAAGCATTAGCATAAGCAATAGTACAAGAATATAATTGAAAACTACACTGGCTGACTTCCAGCCGTCGTCCTCTCTTCCTGTTGCAATACATTCTGAAAAAACCGGGATAAAAGCAGAACTCAATGCTCCTCCAACAAGAAGCATATATAAAAAATCAGGAATAGAAAACGCCGCCCGGTAAGCATCTGTAATATAATTCTGCCCAAATAATGTATAAAGAGCCACTTCGCGTCCATAACCAAGTATTCGGGATATAATAACCGTAATCATTAGGAGGACTGCTGCCCTGGCTACGCGCCTACCCATATCACTCAATAGTTTTCAACTCCATTTTAAATAATACCCTGATTATTTTTCGCCTTTATCCCCCTTCATCCACAGGAACAAATGCTTTTGATACTTTTTCACAAGACGTTTAAAAACCTTTTTACAAACCCTATAATAATATATCAAAAATACCTTTAATAAAGGAATTTATTATAAAAAAAGAGACTTTTCTTTAAGCCTCCTGAAATACATCAACCAATTTTCATTTTTTTTGCAGGGTAATCACAACTAATTATCCAGGATACAAGTACTAATCATTCTAGAAAATAAAATACTATAAAGCTAATTTTTACCTTTGAATTCTCAACTGTTCTATAAAAATTATCCATAAAACTTTCGCACACGGTAAAATATTACTCTTTACTGTCCCAAAAAACGTATTATGTAAGTAATAGGTGAAGGGTTATACGTGAGGGGTGAGACGTGAAAACGTGAGACATTAGGGGTAAGGTATTCTACGTCTAACGTTTAACGTCTCAAACGTTAGACGTGAGGCAAATAATCATTAACTTAGCTGAATTTGATTACAAGAACTCCTAACTCCTAACTAATTATTCTTGGACAATAAACATTAATATTTTAGTAATAACTTAAAGTAGGTATTATCAACTACAAAAGTAGAGTTATAAATAAATTGCCTCAAAAATAGTCCAGATACTGGATATATAACTTGTACCTCTATGAACCAGTTCTTTACTTTCCTGTAGCAGTGGTAATTGCATATCCACTATTTTATCTCCGGAGTAGCTGTATTTTTCACTCAGAAACTGCAAACTGATATTTTTATTATCAACATTCAGACCTATGACAGGTCCCTTGTTTTGCATAGTCAAATGGTTTATCCCCTGGTTACTTATGTTTAGTCCCATTACTACCAGACATATTAGTGCTATTACTAAAAACAACTGGTACATTCTTGCCACGTTATTTAACTTCCTCCTTTAGAACATCCAGTAATATATCAGTAAATAATTTTCCAGCATAATTAGCTTCGGCCAGGGAATTATAATCGCTACCGAACTCTAAAAGCAATGCATGATTATGAAATTCCTGGTTATAAGTCCCTGCCTTGGTTCTAACACCTTTTATTAATCCAGGATACCTCTTTTCTCCTTGAATATATATTTTTTCAGCAAACTTTAAGTTTTCTCGCCATTCAGGGTGAGGTTTTCGTTCATCTGTTCCAACAATAATTAATATGGTCGCAGCTGGCTTTCCATTAATATTTACCGTCTTAGCACTGGCCAGTCCTGGAATACTATCCCTGTGAATATCAAAAAGTGCCAGAATATTTTCATTTGAGTCATTTAAAACACTTTTTACAGTATTCCTGGAATTAGTATAGCCTTTGTTATATTCCGGATAATCATGTATTGTGTCTATAAAATCAGTGTCCAGGCCTTGATTTTTAAGACCGCTGGCTATTCGCAGGGCTACTTCATTAACCAATCCCCTTTTCCCTTCACAACGTGCTTTACCACTATTGGGAATATAGGATTCCGCACTATGAGTACAATAAAAAACGACCTTGCAACCTGTAAAAAGGCTGCTGTAATCCGTTTGTTTTTTTACAGGTTCTTCCACAAGAGTAACTGCAACAGGTTCCACTTTCTCTTTATTTTTTTCATTATTATTGCTGATAATATTTACTTTATTTAATTGCTTATTCCCATAAGCCAGAACTTGAAAATTAGACACCATTAAATCTTCTGGTATCTTTTTTTTATAATAACTAGTGGGAAAAGTTGTGCCAATTTTTTCCCCGGCCAGGACTACATTTGCCTCTTTAAATAAACTTGAAGCACTGCTGACGTCAATATTGATATTTGAGAAAGGAATTAATATATTTCTCATATTTAAACTTGCAAAATCCTCTAAATAACTTCCGTTAATATCCACACTAACTCCAAATATAATAATGACAATAAAAACCTGAATTAGAAAAATGCTTTTTATAAAAATTAAAAAATTACGGTATTTCATCCTGTCCACCTCATAAACAGCTATCTTTTAAAGTTTATGGTAGAGATTAGAAGAATAGAACAACATTACAAAGCACAAAAAAGCCATCCTTTTTTATTGCAATTTATAATTGGTAATGCTATATTAGTTCTGTTAGCTTGAAATCCCAAGGAGGTGAAAATGTGGCAAAAAGTAAAACTCCAGCAAAAAGGGCCAGAATAGCAGAAGCAAATCGTATAAGAAATAAGTCTTATACAACCAGATTGAAAACTGCCATACGAAAATATGAAACTTCACTGGCAGAGAATAACGAAGAAACAGCCGAAGATAATTTGATTAAAGTAACCTCCCTTTTAGATAAGAGCGTATCCAAAGGGATTTTGCATAAGAATACTGCAGCAAGAAAAAAATCAGTTTTAGCCAAAAAATATAATATCTTAAGTAAATAAAACCTGCCAGGCAGGTTTTATTTTTTCGTGCATATTTCAATTATCAATGTTTCCATAACAACTTTCTGATTCTTTCCAGTAGTCTTAAAACTTATATCAGTTTGTAAAAAGCTTTTAAACAATTCTCTTATTTCATCTGAGGAGAAATTTCGGCTATTATCCATCATCTTCCTGATAGTAAATTCTTTTAGCCCAGTAACATCTGCAATTTCCTTCTTTCCCATACCCTTTTCAAGACAGTATTTAACTTTTCCGAGACTTATAAACTGTCTGACAATCATGTATAGAAAAAAAATCGGATGTTCTCCCTGAGCAAGAAGTTGATTATATGCCTGGAAAGAGGCTTTTAAATTCCTGTCCAAGAGCGCATCAATTAATTTAAAAACCTTTATCTCTTCTTTATTATTTAACTGCTCCTCAATATCGTTTTCATTAACAGCCCGGTTTTCAACTATAAGGCATACTTTCTCTATCAGATTTCGAAGATAATACATATCCTGCCCGCTTTTAGCCAATAAACTTGCCGCCCCCGGCTTCACCAAACAGTTTCTAGCAGCAAATTCATTTTTTATCCATTTTAACAACTGCTGGCTACTGGCAGTTTTACAGTTGATTATTTCAGCCTTCTTGGAAAGAAGCTTAACTATCTGATTGCCAGAATTACGTTCTTCTGCAGTCAATATCAGGGTCTGCCCTTGATTATCGTGAGTGATATAATCGCTTAAAACTTTATGAAACTCTTCGATTTTTTTGCTTTTTTGTCGAGTTTTCCCCAACCAGTAAGGCCTTTTTATAACGACAACTCTTTGCATAGAAAACAGGGGACTAAATTCCAGATTATTCATCAGTTCAACAGGACCGAGTTCGTCTGCATCAAGATAGACAACTTCTGCTTTGTCCCTGTTTTCTTCTTCCACACTGGAAATAATCTTCTCTATTTCTATATCTATTAAAAAAGCATCATTGCCCCATATGAAGATAATATTTCTTTTCATTACCCCAATCTCCTTAAAATTACTGTGATAAAGTATCATAAGCACTTGTTCCTGTGGATGAAGAGGACCGGCTCCTTCAGGAACAAGAATAGATATTTCAAATCTTCTACCGTACTTTTTTGCTGGACTTTAAGATTACTTTATGAACATTATACCAGTACAATCAAAATCCTCTACTAGATAAAATACCATATCTGATGTGTTATAATCATTTATAACAAACATAATTATATAATATAGACCAATGGTTAATAACCATACCACAGGGAGGGTATGCCATTTGGATAATAATTTTGATGTAATAATTGTTGGTGCTGGTCCGGCTGGCATTTTTTCCGCCATCGAAATAATTAAAAATAGTCCCATGAAAATTCTTTTACTAGAGAAGGGTAAAAACGTCGAACAACGCAAATGTCCTATAGGAACCGAAACTACCACCTGTCGCAACTGTAAACCCTGTTCCATTATGTGCGGTTGGGGTGGTGCAGGTGCATTTTCCGATGGCAAACTGACATTGACCACAGAATTCGGTGGCTGGTTAGACAGATACATTGAAAAAAAGAGTTTACAATTACTTATAGATTATGTAGATCAAATTTATGTTTACTATGGAGCCCCGGACAGGGTCTTTGGACAAAATAGTGAAGAATTTGAAGAAATACGGCTGCGAATGACCCGTTACAATCTCAAACTGGTTCCTGCTCGAATTCGGCATATGGGCACTGAGAATACTTTAACGGTCCTGAGGAACATCTGGCAGGATCTTGATAAAAAGCTTACAATTAAAACAAGTGAAGTAGTAGAAGAAATAATTGTTATAAATCAGAAGGTAACAGGAGTAAAGACCAAGTATAATACTTACTTCGCCCCCAAGGTTATAGTGGCCCCGGGAAGAGATGGAGCCGAGTGGTTTTCTGATCAGGCAAGGAAACTTAATATCCCTCTTGGCAATAACCAGGTCGACCTTGGTGTAAGGGTTGAACTCCCCGCTGTCACAATGCAAGAAATTACCGATAAAATATGGGAACCAAAAATTATTTTTAATTCCTGTGAATTTGATGATATAGTAAGGACTTTTTGTGTTAATCCCAATGGTTTTGTAGTAATGGAAAACACCAATGGTATTATTACTGTCAATGGCCATTCTTATGCCAATAGCAAGAGCAAAAACACTAATTTTGCGCTCCTGCTGAGCCAGGAATTTACCGAACCTTTTGATAAGCCTATTTTATATGGTCGCTGTATTTCCAGCCTGGCTAATATGCTGAGCGGCAGTATTATTATTCAACGATATGGTGACTTAAAACATGGTCGGCGTTCTACTCCCGGCCGAATCAAAAAGAGCATAGTTGAACCTACTCTTGAAGGAGCCGTACCCGGGGATTTATCTCTGGTTCTTCCCCACCGGTACATGGTAGGAATACAGGAATGTCTTGAAGCCCTGGATCAGGCAATACCCGGGATTGCTTCAGAGCATACTCTCCTTTATGGGATAGAGGCAAAATTTTATTCAGCACGGCCCAGATTGAGCAATACACTGCAAACCGATATAGAAGGTCTCTGGGCTATAGGAGATGGAGCAGGTGTAACCAGAGGGCTCATACAGGCTAGTGTGTCTGGAGTAATTGCTGCTCGAGATATCTTAAACAAAGGGTGACCTAATATAAGGAGTCCGACTTTTTCAGCAAATAGACCTCCATGATCCTTATGGTGTAACCATCAGATAATAAGATTCTGAAATGTTTACAAAATTGAAAAAAATCAGCGTGCGAGCATAGCAAGCCCGCATCTAATTACAGGACAGTTAATAGAGAATATTTTAAAACTACTCCCATAAGCCTCTTACGTTGATAGTATAATATTGCTATAAAATTTTAATCAAGAAAGGAAATGAACCTGGTTATGAAAACTTTAATCCCATTGATAATAATGACCTTGATTATTTTTATAGCTATATACATGGTACTTGATAAAGCATTTCAATAATTCACCTAATTATTAGTTTCATTATGTGCTAAAAATGTGCTAAAACATATGCCCGATGTAGAAACAATAAACCTGTGTTATAGTTAATTCAAAACTTATTACTATAACAAATACCAATCAAAAGGAAAAATATGAATAAATTTAACCTTAGAATCCTTGGGACTGAATCCCTTGGTGTTCGTGGACTTAGTTGTGTAGTAGAATTGAAAGAGCGTAAAATATTTATTGATCCAGGAATATCTCTTGGGTATCACCGGTATGGATTATTGCCACATCCTGTTCAAGTAGGTGTTGGTGAAATAATACGTCAGCAAATTATTTGTGAACTAAGCAATGCCACCGATGTGGTCTTTAGCCATTTTCATGGTGATCATATTCCCCTTGTTGATGCAAACCCCTATCAGTTAAATATAATACAGGTAAAAGATTTATTTGATAAAGTAAGAATATGGGCTAAAGGAAGTCAAGGACTTTCTCCCCAGATGGATAAACGAGTCAGAGCCCTGGCTTTTTCATTAAACAGTACAATCCCAGATGCCGAAGGACAAAGTGATGGGACAATTAGTTTTTCCCATGCAGTTCCACACGGCGAAGAGAATTCACCTGCAGGAGAAGTAATGTTGACAATGATTTCGGACGAAGAAAATACATTTGTACATGCTTCAGATAGCCAGTTCCTTTCCAGTCGTGCAGTCTCATCCATATTGGATTTTAAACCTGATGTAGTACTGGCAAGTGGTCCCCCATTGTATTTACCTAGTTTTAGTCAGGGGAAAAAAGAAGTTGCCTGGAACAATATAATAAAATTATCAGAACAAGTAGGTACCCTCATACTTGACCACCATTTACTACGCTGCCAGGAAGGACTTACCTGGTTGAAACAGTTAGCAAAACAGGCAGACCACAGGATTATATGTGCAGCAGATTATATGCAACATCCCTGTCACCTTTTGGAGGCTTTACGCCCTCAGTTATATAAGGATATTCCAGTTCCTGATGGATGGCATAAAGATTACGCTACAGGTACAGCCAGCACTGAGAAATATATAAACAGGGCTAGACAAATATACAAAAACTTTGCCTATTAATAACTCCCAATGGGGAATTATTAAACTCGTAACAGCTTTTTCTTTGCTCATGCCAAATAGAATGCAACAGATATAATTAAATACGCAGCCAGCAGCAATGCCCCCTCAAACCAATTGGACTCACCATCCAGGCTTATGAAATGTGCTATAAGTACTGCCAAGCCTACAGCCACTATTTCGTAATAGTTAAACATAATACTCATTGGGCATCCCAAAACAAAAATATTAATAAAGGTGTTACCAGAAGGGCTATCTGAGTGTTTGAACCAACTGCTATTTCAAAAGACAGGTCCATTTTATTTTTAAAGGCCATTAACACCGCTTTAAAGTGCTCAGCAGCGTTTCCAATAATGGGTATTATTATTATCCCGATAAAAAATCTGACCAGTTAAGAGCTTCAGTTACCGGCTCAATACCACTTACCAGGAATTCGCTCTCTATAGCTATCAAGATGGTACAAAGCCCTAAAAAAGCAAGTGCCTTTCTTTTACTCCAGCGCCTCTCATCCTGAACAATTTCACAGACACTGCTTTCCTGCTGCATTGAAAAAATAATCCCATAAAATAGATTACAAAAAAAATAGCAGCAACCGTTAAGCTAAACTCTTCTAAAGCATGGGCGTTACTGCTACCATGAAAAAATACAGCCGGGATAATAAGAGCAATAACCGATAAAAGCATCAAACTGGTCTGGTTACCTGCATGCACACGGTTAAAAGACTGTGTCCCATTTTTAGACCTCCTACCAGTATTGATAATCCTAAAACGAGCAGGATATTACCCGGGATACTACCAGCTATCGAAGCCTTAACCACAGTAAATAAGCCCTTTTTGAGAGCAAAGATAGTAATTAAAAGTTCCGTTGCATTCCCAAAGGTAGCGTTTAAAAAACCACCTATCTTTTCTCCGGTATAACATGCCAGGTGATCGGTAGCCTCACCCATGATTCCCGACAGGGGTATTATGGAAAGACTCGCAGAAAAAAACAGCGCTATTTCATTTCCGGTAAATTTAAAAAATATACTAAATAAGATAGCTGGTAATAGATAGTATAAAAATTTACCCAACTCTATCCGCCTAAAAACAATGTGGCCCGATATTTGATCCCAGGATATGAAATATACCATAATTTACGCACAAATAATACCAGCCCAAAACTATGTCCCAAACTAAAAGAGGATAGCTTTTTGCTATATCCCCCTCAGTTCTTTGTTTAATTAAAATTATTGCTCCACTCAATTGTAAAAGTAATAAAACTATCCCTACCATACCAGATAATAAATACTGATAGCCACTCCAACAGATATAAGCATCCACAAAAGGGTCCTAATTATTTCCATTTTAACCTGTTTATAGAGTTCTTCCATTAATATTCCTCCTAAGAAATAAAATAAATCCAGATTAATATTATTATATCAGAAACCTGCGCTAACGTCACTTCGCCGGGACTATCAAATCAATCTGATAATAAGAGTTCTTTTAGCCATAAAGCTCTTTGATAACCTTTCCTCAAGAAATTTTGTGGAGTTCTTTCAAAGTCCTGTGGGCATGGATATACTTCAAGCGTAATATATCCATTATATGAAGATTGCGGAAAAACGCTCATAACTTTTTCCCAATCAATATTTCCCTCTCCTGGCAACCAGTGCCTATCTTTTACTCCGTCATTATCCGAA
>DAOUSQ010000106.1 GCA_030627145.1 Syntrophomonadaceae bacterium
AGGTACTTGTACGACTGTAAAAGTACTGGGAAAGGTAGTAAGAACTAACAAGCGCCAGGTGAATGGGATTACTAATTACCGGATAGGAGTAGTGTTTGAGGATATTACTGAGAAACAGCAGGATTTGATTATAAGATATATTTTTTACCTGATGAGAAAAAATATACAAACGAGTGAGGATGATTTATAGTATGGAAGAAAATATTTCGGCTGATCCTCAGGAATATCTACCGCTTGTAAAACAAATAGTTGATCGTTTTGATATTAGACTTCCTGCCCATTGGGATAAGGAAGACATGATTGGTTATGGTATTTTAGGACTCATGGAGGCTGTGAAACGTTTTCAGCCTGAGAAGGGGGTGAAATTCGCCACATTTGCATCTAAACGTATCAGGGGGGCTATCTTGGATGCATTGAGAAGAGATACTCCATTATCCCGCAGCTGCTGGAAAAAGGTACGAAAGATTACCGATGCCATGGACAAAATCACCAGTAATACTGGTGAAGAAGTTTCAATAGACGTAATAGCCGGAGAAGTTGGACTGGACAAAAAAGAAGTAGAGGAGGCGCTGGAATCATTAAAATTGCTTTCCCATATTTCGCTGGAACAAACTCTTGGTTTTACCGATAATGAGGAGATAAAGGTCGGTGATAAGATTATGTCCAGTAATCTGCCAGAGGGAATAATAATAAAAAATGAGCAGATAGAAACCTTGAGTACAGCCATATCTCAGCTGGAAGAGCGGCAGAGGCTGGTGTTAACACTATATTATTATGAGGAACTTACATTAAAAGAAATAGCTTCCATAACTAATGTCAGCGTATCAAGGGTATCCCAGATAAAGTCAATAGGATTGGCAGCCTTGCGGAAGAAAATTAAGGCAGATGATTAAATAATTTTATAAAAGTATGAAAAAAGATAGAAAAAAACCGATAATTATGAGGAGGGATAGGAGGGATAAAATGCTCAGGGGAATTTATTGTTCCAATACAGGTTTAAATAGCGTACAACATAGAGTGGATATTCTTGCCAATAATCTGGCCAATGTTAATACCCGGGGATTTAAACAGGAAAAAACCTCTGTTACTACTTTTAAGGAATCAGTTGTACGTATTAACGAAAATACTTATTTTAAGACTTCAAATGGGAGTAACCCTGCTGTAACTGCTACTGATTTTTCTCCCGGTGAGTTTCGACAAACTGGTCAAAAATTTGATTTTGCTATTAACGGAGATGCATTTTTTGAAATCCAAACCCCTGATGGGCCCAGATATACCAGGAATGGATGTTTTCACTGCAGCAGAGAGGGTTATCTGGTAGATAATAAGGGAAACAAAGTACTTGGGGAATCAGGTTTTATCAGAGTTACCGGTGAAAAACTGGATAGAAAATTTCGTCTGGTAACAATGAAAAATAAAGAACATCTTGTCAGAACAGGAGACAAGCTATTCAGCGCTCCTGATCAAACAGGGATATACCCAGTAGAAAATGTTCAGGTCTTACAGGGTTTTATTGAAACTGCAAATGTGGATTTTATCAATAATATGACAGAATTAATAACGGCTGCAAGAAATTATTCACTAAACAGTAGAGTGTTGGCATCACAGGATGCAGTTTTAAAAAAAGCAGCGGATGAAATTGGAAATTTAAAATAAATTTAACCCGTAAAAATATTGACGAATAAATAGAGCGGAGGTACCTTTATGCATTGCCCTGATACGGAAATGTCAATAGAGTGTAAGGTGGGAATAGCCGAGTGTCTTACCTGTACTTCGCCTGGTAGATTAATTGCTTTAGGACTGGGATCATGTGTAGGCGTTACTATGCTCGACGTTGTTAAAGGTATTGGAGGGATGGCACATATTATGCTGCCTGAGAGCAATGGTTTTAAAGGGAGTGCTCGTCAATCTAAATATGTTGATACTGCTATACCTTTACTATTACAAAAAGTCTTAAGAAAAGGAGCCAGAAAATCCAATCTCCAGGTCAAACTTGCAGGTGGAGCACAGATGTTTAAGAGTATGTCTAACTCTTCGCTTCTTAATATAGGGGAAAGAAATGTAAAAAAGTGCTATCAAGTACTAAATGAACTTAATATAAAAATAACCGGGGCAGATACCGGTGGAGATATGGGTAGAACAATGATATTAGATTGTTCATCAAAAAAGGTTTTTGTCCGCACTGCAGGAAACAATCCAAGAGAAATATGAGATGGAGGAAATGATTTGGAATTCAGTGATTTTAAACAGGCCATTTCCAATTTATTTAATATAGAATTACAGGGTTATAAAGAAGGTCAATTAAAGCGAAGAATAGAACATCTTATGAGCAATCAGGGTTATAATACTTATGAAAACTATTTCCAGGCATTGAGTAACGACAAAAGCCAGCAGGAAATTTTTTTGGATAAATTCACTATAAATGTGTCAGAATTTTTTAGAAATAAAAAGGCGTTTGAAACCCTGGAAAAAAATATCCTTTCTATGCTAGTTACTAAAAAGGATAAGTTAAAAATATGGAGCGCTGCATGTTCTAATGGGGCAGAACCGTATTCAATAGCGA
This sequence comes from Syntrophomonadaceae bacterium, assembly GCA_030627145.1. Next base: position 2,564 of record DAOUSQ010000106.1, read on the forward strand.
TTATCCTTGACGAATTGACTCCAGGGAAAAAACATATAATCGATGCCACTGATATTGATAAAAAAGTATTACGGGAAGCCAGAACAGGAATTTATAAAAAGGACCAGATAAAAAACGTTTCACATAATCGTTTAAGAAAATATTTCAGTACAAATGGAGAATTATGGGCTATTGTTCCCGAAATAAAAAGAAGAGTTAATTTTAGGTATCATGATTTACTAAAGCATAATTATCGCTCTGGTTATGATCTTATAATATGCCGTAATGTTGTTATTTATTTTACCAGGGAAACTCAAAATCAGATATATCGTAAATTCTGGCAATCACTCAATCCTGATGGTATTTTATTTATCGGAGGTACAGAGTCTATCTTTAACTACAGGGAATTAGGATTTACCCCGGTTTATCCCTGGTTCTATAAAAAAGAAAAATACCTTTTAAAGGAGAATGCCTGATGAATAAATGGGACAGGTTAAAGCCGGTTCACCAGGATTTTTTAAGAGAAATGGAAAATATTGGAGCAGGACATGCGGCTACTTCGCTATCAAAGATGTTAGGTAAAAAGATAGGGATGGAAGTCCCGGAAACCAGTTTGTGTAATATAGGAGAGCTGTGTCAGATAATAGGAGATGAGGAAGAATTAGTTTCGTGTATAAGCCTGGAGGTTACGGGAGATGTCTCCTTTGATATGATTTTTTTATTAAAATATAGAAGTGCACTTTCATTAATAAATGATCTTATGGGGGTACCCTTATGTACTTACAAAGAAATGGATAGTATGATGCAATCTGCTCTTAATGAAGTTGGAAATATATTAACCGGTTCCTTTTTAAATGCGATGAGTTCTTTGACCGGTCTGGATATCCGGTCATCAGTTCCTGCTTTTGCGAATGATATGCTGGGGGCTGTTTTAAGTGCAGCTCTTTTTGAAAGGGGATTCTACGATGATGAAGTGCTTGTAATCGGAACCCGTTTTTATGATAACGAAGTAGCCATAGATGGTCACCTATTTATGCTGCCGCAATATAATGTTTTAGAAAAAATTTTTAAATCTGTAGGAATTAACTCATAAAACTGGGGAGGTCTTTACAATGGAAAAGAGAGTTTTAATAGTTGATGATGCTGCTTTTATGCGAATGATGATTAGAGATATGCTCAGCGAAAATGGTTATCAGGTTGCAGGAGAAGCGGGAAATGGGGAAGAGGCTGTAAAAATGTATCAAGAATTGAAGCCAGATATCGTGACAATGGATATTACAATGCCTGGAAAAGATGGTATTACAGCTGTGAAAGAAATAAAGGCAATAGATTCTAATGCCAGAATTATCATGTGCAGTGCCATGGGACAGCAGGGTCTGGTAAAGGAAGCGATTCAGGCAGGAGCTTGTGATTTTCTGGTAAAACCTTTTCAACAGGAACGGGTGATCCAGGCGTTGGATAAAGCGTCGCAATAAATATTTGAAAGGGAAGAGATGAAATTATGGAGGAAATTCTTTCCCAGTCGGAAATCGATGAACTTATCAATGCCATAGCTGTTGGGGAAAAAACAATAACTGATGTTTCTGAGGAGACTTCCCAGACAGTTCCGAAAGGATATAGCTTCCGTAGACCCGATAAATTTACTAAAGATCAAATACGTACCCTGTATATGATAAATGAGATTTTTGCCAAGCTGGTTTCTAATTTCTTATCTGGTTATTTACGCAGCATGGTATCTATAAAAATTGTATCTATTGAACGAATAACATATGAAGATTTTCTTGTTTCTATCCCGAGTCCAACTTTGCTGACCATATTTCACATGGCACCGTTAAATGGTAGCGCAGTAATGGAATTTAGTCCCAACTTTTCATTTCC
>DAOUSQ010000121.1 GCA_030627145.1 Syntrophomonadaceae bacterium
AACGCTAAAGGAATATGGGAAAAACTGCAAGATAGTGGATTATCATTGTCTGTATAAAATTTTAATTCTTTTATGGGCATATGTCAATAATACTTTATATTTTTTGCCTGAATACAATTTACACTGAGCAGCCTGAAACTGGTAAAATTGTATATAAGTAATACAACTTTCGTATTTGACAGCATAATTTTTTATTCCATAAAAAGTATTATTTGAGTGATAAGTAAAGGGTTAGATGTGAGGGGTGAGCCGTTAGACGTGAGACGTAAAAAACCCCATCCCCTGTAGGGGCAAACCCGCATTTCTGCACGGTTTTAAAGTGGAACATTAGAGTGAAGCAAATAATCATTAACACCTAACCCCTAACACCTGACTAATTATTCTTGGGCAAAAAACATCCGTGTTTTAGTATTAGATCAAATTAGGGATTGTCAACTCTGAAAGTTGAGTAAGTAATCTATGATAGTGTTGATGGGTTTGTATTAGAAAGGGGTAAAGGTAATTGACAGTACGGTTTATCATGGGACGGGCAGGTACAGGAAAAAGCCAGTTTATTTTTGAGGATATAAAAAAACATCTCTATACCAGGACAAAAAACAAACTGGTATTATTGGTGCCGGAGCAGTTTACACTACAGGCGGAGAGAGATTTTATCGAGAAAATGAACCTGCCTGGGATAATGAGGGTTGAAATTCTAAGCCTGAATCGACTGGCACACAGGGTTTTTAATGAAGTGGGTGGTTTGACCAGGACCCTTATTAACGAACAGGGTAAGTACATGGTTTTAAGAAAGATACTTAACGATAGAAAAATGGACTTAACCATCTATAAAAAGGCTGCTAAAGAGGCGGGGTTTGTAGAAAGAATTGGTAATGTTATTTCCGAATTTAAACAACAGGATGTTTCCCCGGCAGACCTCAAGGAGAAGCTTGAAGAATTAGGAAGAGAGACAATTACCGGACAGAAGATACATGATATATCTATTATTTATGAAAGTTTTAACCAGTACCTGCAGGAACGCTATTTAGATACCGAGGATTACTTAAACCTGTTTATTGAAAAGATTAAAGAAGCAGATTTCTTAAAGGATGCCCGGGTATGGATCGATGGGTTTACCACGTTTTCTTTCCAGAGCGTGAAAATAATAGAACGAATAATGCTCCTGGCCGATGAAACGACAATAAGTTTTATCCTGGACCCTGAGAAAAATGTTCGTGATAAAGATTTATTTAACATATCACAATCTAGCTTTGAGCGGATTAGCCGGCTTGTTCAACAATACGGTATAAAAAAGGAAGTTATTAGCCTGAAATCAACCCCGGAGAATATAACTAAAAGACCCGAACTCTTACACCTGGAAGCAGAGTTTTTTTCCTATCCCTGTAAACAGTTTGAAGGAGATATAAACCATATTGATTTTTTTGCAGCAGCCAATATTAATACGGAGATAGAAAACATGGCTGTCCAGGTTCTTTCCCTGGTCAGGGACCAGGGGTACCGGTTTAAAGATATAGCAGTGGTTTGTAATGATATAGAACGCTATAGTGGTTTAATTAAGAAAGCATTCAATGAATATGGAATACCTTATTTTCTTGATAAAAAAATAAATACCCTGGAAAATCCTCTTATACGTTTGGTTTTATCTTCCCTGGACATTATTCAAAGGGGATATCGTTATGAAGATGTTTTCAGCTTCTTCAAAACCGGGTTTAGTGACCTGACGATCGATGAATATGAAAAGTTGGAAAATTATGTTTTGCGATATGGAATCCAGGGAAAGAAATGGAATGATAAATTCTACCTGGGAGAAGAAGAATTTTTAGATGAACTAAATCGCTGCCGGGATATATTTATGAGACCCATGCAACAGCTGGCCGGGAAGATCAAAGGAAAAAAGACATTCACTGAAATTACCAGAGCCCTGTATGAATACCTGGAAACTATCGCAGTTCCTAAAAAGCTGGAAAATTGGATCGATAAATTTAGAGAACAGGGGCTTTACAACCTGGTAAATGAGAATACCCGGATATGGAATGTTATTATGGAAGTTTTTGACCAGATGGTAGATATTATGGGAGACCAGGAGGTTAGTATCAAAGAATACAGGAAAGTACTTGAGGCCGGTTTTTTATCCTTTGAACTGGGGATTATTCCTACCACAATTGACCAGGTACTGGTTGGGAATATTCAGAGGTCAAAAAGCCATGATATTAAAGCTCTTTTTGTTGTGGGGGTGAATGATGGGATTTTACCTTCTGGCCGGGATGAAGAAGAGATTTTATCTGTACAGGAAAAGGAAATTCTTCAAAATATGGGTTTGGACTTGGGATTTAATCTGGATATGAAATCAGATGAGGAGAGATTTTTAATTTATAATACCCTGGCCAAACCGGAGGAATACCTATGGATTAGCTATGCACTTGCTGATGAAGAAGGAAAATCCATGCGACCGTCCCTTTTAATTAACCGTTTTAACAAAATATTTAAAGAAATGAAAATAAAAAGTGATCTGATAAAAGATCACCAGACTGACTTGCAAATGGTATCTACTCCTGTAAGCACTTTGAAATACCTTATAGAAAACCTGCGGTTGTATCTGGACGGAAAGCCTATGGAAGATTTCTGGTGGGATGTTTATGGCTGGTATTACGAGCAGGCAAGCTGGAATAACATAAGGGCTGCAGTAATAGAAGGATTTTTCCACCGTAACCAGGTTAGTTATGTGGGAAAAGAGCAGGCTAAAAGCCTGTATAGGTTACCGCTTCGTACCAGTGTTTCAAGACTTGAACAATTTGTAAACTGTCCTTTTGCTCATTTTGTCCATTATGGATTAAAACCCCGGGAAAGGAAGTTGTTTACCATGGAATTTCCTGATATGGGGGAACTTTTTCATGACTGTCTTTTGTCTTTTGCCGAAAAACTTATCGATAACAATATCGACTGGCGACAGATACAAAAAGAAGAATGCCTGTCTATAATGGATGGTGTTATGGATGAACTGGTACCAGTTCATGGAGATGGAGTATTATCAAGTACCCACAGGTATCAATACTTGGCGAAGCGCTTAAAAAGAATCGGCCGAAGAGCAATCTGGACTCTTACGGAACATATTAAACGGGGGGCATTTGGACCTCTGGGGTATGAAATACGTTTTGGGCAGGGAGGCAAATTCCCTCCGCTGGAAATAGAACTTGTAGATGGAGAAAAGATTTATCTGGAAGGGCGGATTGACCGGGTCGATATTTTAGATGGAGAAGAGATGTCTTATGTTAAAATCATTGACTATAAAACAGGAGATAAGAATTTTAGCTTATCTGATGTGTATTATGGGCTGACTCTGCAGCTTTTAATTTATCTCAAAGCTGTGCTTAACAGCCGGGAAAACTTAAAACCTGCGGGGGTTTTTTATTTCAAAATCGATGATCCCATGATCGAGACTGAAAAAAAACTGGTAGAAGAAGTTGAAAAAGAGATTGCTAAAAAACTAAAAATGAAGGGAGTAGTGCTGGATGATATAAAAATTATTCACCAGATGGACAGTGAGATCCAGGGTTATTCGGATATCATTCCGGTGGCACTCACCAGAGACGGGAATTTAATGAAAAACTCATCTGTTCTGAAAGAAGAGGATTTTTTGGCTCTTATTGAACATGTAGAAGGGCTGACAAAAGAAATTGGCCAGGAAATTATGCGAGGGAAAGTTAGAATTGAACCTGTGAATAAAGGGCAGCAAAAAGCATGTGATTACTGTCTTTACAGGTCAATCTGCCAGTTTGATAAGCTTTTTGCTGACAATAATTATAAGAATATAAGGCATTTAAAAGACGAAGAAGTAATTGCCCGACTGAACAGTGAAAAGGGGGGTGTCTGCCAGTGACAAACTGGACTGAAGATCAAAAGAAAGCTATTTTAGCCAGAAATAGTAACCTCCTGGTTTCAGCAGCAGCAGGTTCAGGGGTTAGAAGGGGCTATTTCGGACATCGCAGCTATAAGCGGCACCCTGGTTGGGATTAAC
>DAOUSQ010000109.1 GCA_030627145.1 Syntrophomonadaceae bacterium
ATATCATCAATATAAGTAAAGTCTCTTTTCATTTTGCCATAGTTGTAAACCTCTATTTCCTTTTCTTCAACGATAGCCCTGGTAAACTTAAAATAAGCCATATCGGGCCTTCCCCAGGGTCCATAAACGGTAAAAAAGCGCAGACCGGTACATTTCAACCCGTAAAGATGATGGTAAGTGTAAACCATTAGTTCATTGGCTTTTTTAGTAGCTGCATAGATAGAAATCGGGCTTTCTGTCATATCCTTTTCACTAAAAGGAATCTTCTTATTGGTACCATAAACAGAAGAAGATGAGGCATAAACAAGATTTTTAATATTAAAATTCCTGCATAATTCCAAAATATTAAGAAAACCCTCCAGGTTGGATTTCTGATAAACAAAAGGGTTCTTGAGAGAATATCGAACCCCGGCCTGGGCAGCCAAATGGCAAACTTTATCAAAATAATTTTTTCTAAACAAGTATTCTAAAAGACTGTAATCTATCAAATCTCCCCTGATAAAAGTAAAGTTATTAAATGCCTCAAGCTGTTCTAATCTATCCTTCTTTAAAGCCGGGTCATAGTAGTCGTTTATATTATCCAGTCCTACTACTACATCACTCCTGGCCAATAACGCCCTGGCAACATGAAAACCGATAAACCCGGCAACTCCGGTTATAAAATATCTCATATTTGCCTCCGCCTACCTATTTTCGCCCAAGTGAATAATATTCAAAACCCATATTTCTTACAGATGAAGGTTCATATATGTTTCTGAAGTCAAAGAGCCTCGGGGTGTTCATTATACTCATTATTCTATTAAGATCTAAACTTCTAAACTGGTTCCACTCCGTAATTATGACCAGCGCATCAACATTTGCAGCGACCTCATATTCATTTTCACAATAGGTAATATCGCTTATATCAGCAAGTCTCCACCTGGCTTCCTCCATGGCTTTAGGGTCATAGGCTTTTATTTTAGCGCCTTTATTGTGCAATTCTGAGATAATAGTAATGGATGGGCTCTCTCTCATGTCATCAGTTCCCGGCTTAAAAGCCAGCCCTAAAATTCCTATATTCTTACCCTTTAAACCACCTACAGCATTTTCTATCCTGATAACCATTCTAAGTTTTTGTTCTTCATTAACCTTAATAGTGGTTTCAACCAGGGACATTCTTAATCCATGCTCTTCACCTATCTTCACTAAAGCTCTGGTATCCTTGGGCAAACAGGAACCTCCATAACCCGGGCCCGGATTTAAAAACTCTAGTCCAATTCTTCCGTCCATTCCGATGCCCCTGGCAAGGTACCCCACATTAGCTCCCACCCTTTCACATAGAGCAGATATTTCATTTATAAAACTTACTTTCATTGCCAAAAAAGCATTAGAAGCATATTTAATTGTCTCAGCGGTTTCTATATCTGTAAAAAGGAAGGGCATTTTTTGGTTTAAAAATAAAACCCTGTAGACATTTTTCATTATCTTAACTGCTTTTTCACTTTCAGTACCAATTACTACACGGTCCGGATGCATAAAGTCATACACTGCTGCCCCTTCCCGTAAAAACTCGGGATTTGATACTATGTCAAAAGGATGTGACTCTACTTGATTCTCTTTTATTATTTTCTTAACTAGTTGTCCGGTTCCTACTGGAACAGTACTCTTGTTAACTATAAGCTTATAGCCATTCATGTATTTAGTGATATCTCGTACTACGGCTTCTACATATTGTAAGTCTGCAGAACCATCTTCCTCTACAGGAGTACCCACTGCAATAAAAATAACTTTCGAACTTTCCACGCCGTATTTTATATCCGTAGTGAAATGAAACCTACCTGCAGCCCAGTTCTTATTTACCAGCACATCCAAACTCGGTTCATATATAGGTATAACCCCATTATTTAAACTTGCGATTTTGCTTGCGTTATTGTCAACGCAAATTACATCAAAGCCAAAATCCGATAAACATGCCCCTGTTACCAGACCAACATATCCGGTACCTATAACTGTTATTTTGCTTTCCATTCAGAGGCCCTCCCTCTACAGAAATCATTCTTTCTCCCCTAATTCAAAAAGCCTGACTTCCCGGGACCACTCAATTCACATTTTGCGTGAACCATTCATAGGTAGATCTGATACCATCTTTAAGCGTAATCTTAGGTCTCCATACCAAGGCATACAACTTACTAACATCCAACAGCTTACGCGAGGTCCCATCAGGTTTCGTTGTATCAAAAATAATTTCACCATTATACCCAACTATTTCTTTAATCATTTGAGCTAAGCTGGATATCTCTAAATCCTTACCTGTACCTATATTAATAATCTCCGGGTCATCATAGGAATTCATTAAAAAAAGACAGGCATCAGCCAGATCATCTACATGCAGGAATTCACGTTTTGGTTTTCCCGTCCCCCAGACCACAACTTTATCTGCACCATTCATCTTACCCTCATAAAACTTACGTATTAGAGCTGGTAGAACATGAGCTGTTTTTAAATCAAAGTTATCCCCCGGTCCATATAAGTTGGTTGGCATTACACTAATAAAATCAGTCCCATATTGTCGGTTGTACGCCTGGCACATTTTGATCCCCGCTATTTTAGCTATAGCGTATGGCTCGTTTGTTCCTTCCAACTCACCACTGAGTAAATACTCTTCCTTCAAGGGCTGGAGAGCAAATTTAGGATAAATACAGGAAGACCCCAGGAACAATAGCTTTTTTATACCATAGCGATATGCTGCGTCTATGACATTGGTTTGGATAAGGAGGTTCTCGCGAATAAAATCTGCCGGATAAGTTTTATTGGCTTCAATGCCTCCTACCCTGGCAGCAGCCAGGAAAACATATTCTGGCCTCTTAGCGTCAAAGAAGTGATAAACAGAATGCTGGTCCCCTAAATCGAGATTATGGTGAGGAATTATGATGATGTTGGTATAATTTTCTGCCTTTAGTCTCCGTAATATTGCTGAACCCACCAGCCCCCGGTGTCCTGCCACATAAATCCTGGCATCTTTATTCATTAGCAACTCCTCTTAGAATCATTTTATGACCTGCATCCTTAAGGGTTTTTTCCTGTTTGGCTAATTCCAGGTCATGTTCCAACATCATTTTTACCAATTCTTTAAAAGTAACCCTTGGTTTCCACCCAAGCTCCTCCCAGGCCTTGCTTGCATCCCCCAGGAGGTAATCCACTTCTGTAGGGCGAAAATAACGGGGATCTATTATGACGTACTCTCGCCAGTCCAATTCTAACTGACTGAAAACTTCATCTAAAAATTCCCTGACCGAATGCGCCTCTCCGCTTGCAATTATATAATCACCGGCATGATCTTGTTGAAGCATTAGCCACATTGCCTCTACATAATCCCCTGCAAAACCCCAATCTCGCCTGCTATCGAGATTACCCAGATAAAGTTTGTCCTGTAGACCAAGCTTAATCCTTGCTGCAGCTTTCGTTATTTTTCTGGTTACAAAGGTTTCTCCCCGTCGTGGAGACTCATGATTGAATAATATACCATTGGCGATAAACATATCGTATGCCTCACGATAGTTCACTGCATACCAGTAAGCGGCTACTTTCGATACAGAATAAGGGCTACGCGGGTAAAAAGTTGTTAATTCATTCTGGGGAGGTGGGGATGAACCAAACATTTCCGAAGAACCCGCCTGGTATATGCGCACTTCCTGTCCGGAAACATTAATATAGTCTCTCAAAGCTTCCAGTAACCGTAAAGTTCCAAGTGCAACAGTGTCAGCCGTATATTCCGGTTGTTCAAAGGAGACCCTTACATGCGACTGAGCCGCAAGATTGTACACTTCATCAGGTTGGACTTTATGCAGTATTCGTCTCAAACCCGTACCGTCGTTTAAATCACCATAGTGAAGAAACAATGAGGTCTTATTATCATGCGGATCCTGGTAAATATGCTCGAGTCTTTCTGTGTTAAAAGTGGACGCTCTACGTATAATTCCATGGACCTCATAGTCTTTTTTCATAAGGAACTCAGCCAGATATGATCCATCCTGCCCGGTTATTCCTGTAATTAAAGCCTTTTTCACCAATTGCCTGCTTTACCTCCTCAATTCAACTCTACAAATAAGAATAGCTCCAAGCTCAACCGTTCTCTTTTTCATCTAGATATACACCTGTTGTTACCCTAAAACTTCCTTGATTACAATATGCTTCTTTGCTTCCCACTGTTACAAAAACCTTTTTAATGAAGTATTGATTCCACTACTTAAAGTCAAATTTTTCATGTTTTTTATATTATCTGTAGCGGATGCTTCAGCTTCCGCGTTTTTCATGGAAGAATTAGTATTCTAAGTTCCA
>DAOUSQ010000047.1 GCA_030627145.1 Syntrophomonadaceae bacterium
AATTAGTATCCCCATTTCCAGGAGACTGAAGTCTCCCCATTTCCAGGAGACTGAAGTCTCCCCTACGAGAGATAATAACGGACTTTTCGCAGTAGAATTGATTTTTAATTTTGTAAGGTAAAACTAACGTTTTACCTTTGGTCATAGAATTGTTATGGTTGTTGGCTTTACTATGCTTATAATAAAAAAAGGATTGGAGGGTCTCCAATCCTGACTTTAATTCATAATTCAAAATTAATTAACGGAGGTTAATTTATGGGAATGACAATAAGCCAGAAGATACTTGCAGTTCATGCTGGCAGAGATTATATTGAACCAGGGGAACTGGTTAATTGTAAGCTGGATGTCGTTTTGGGTAACGATGTAACTGCACCGGTTGCTATATCCGAATTTAACAAGCTGGGGTTAACAGAGGTTTTTGACCCGGACAAAGTAGTCCTGGTTCCTGATCATTTTACACCCAATAAAGATATTAAGTCTGCTGAACAATGTAAGGTAATGCGTTGTTTTGCCCGGGAATATAAAATAAAAAATTATTTTGAAATCGGGCAGATGGGAATAGAACACTGCTTATTACCTGAACAGGGATTAGTGTTACCGGGTGATTTAATTATAGGTGCAGATTCACATACCTGTACTTATGGAGCCTTGGGGGCATTTTCCACTGGTGTGGGATCAACTGATATGGCGGCAGGAATGGCAACTGGTGAAGCATGGTTTAAGGTCCCTGAGAGCATTAAATTTATTTATTATGGGAAGCTACCCCGCTGGGTAAGCGGTAAAGATTTAATACTACATACCATTGGTGATATAGGTGTTGATGGAGCAAGATACATGTCTATGGAATTTACCGGGGAGGTAATAAAAAAGTTATCTATTGATAACCGGTTTACAATGGCTAACATGGCTATAGAAGCCGGAGGTAAGAACGGAATCATTGAAGCTGATGATATTACCATGGAATATGTGAAAAAAAGAGCCCGGCGTCCATTTGAGGTATATAGATCTGATCCTGATGCACAGTATTTTGATGTAAGAGAATATGATGTTTCTCAAATGGAACCAGTAATAGCTTTTCCGCATCTACCCGAGAATACCCGACCGGTAAGTGAGGCAACTGATATCAGTCTTGACCAGGTAGTTATAGGATCATGTACAAATGGGAGAATAGAGGATTTAGAAATAGCTGCTTCTTTAATGAAGGGGCACAGGGTTCATCCTGAAATGAGAGTAATTATTTTTCCCGGAACTCAGCAGATATATCTCGAAGCTATGCAAAAAGGTTATATTGAGGTGTTCATCAAAGCGGGGGCAGTGGTTAGCACTCCTACCTGCGGCCCTTGCCTGGGTGGGCATATGGGTATCCTTGCCAGAGGTGAAAGAGCCCTGGCAACTACCAACCGGAATTTTGTGGGTAGAATGGGGCACCCGGAAAGTGAAGTTTACCTGGCCAGTCCTGCAGTGGCAGCGGCAAGTGCTATAAAAGGGAGAATTACTCCTCCGTGGGAGATTAACAATAATGTGTAAAGTGTGAAGCGTTAATATATATTTTAAATCCTCTTACTACTGATGAAAAATATTATACAAGGAGAGTTGGTTATGAGATTTTGTGGTAAGGTACATAAATTCGGCGCTGATATAGATACTGATGCTATTATCCCGGCACGTTATCTAAATACTTTTGATCCTCAGGAATTGGCTAAACATTGCATGGAGGATGCTGATACTGAATTTCCTGATAAAGTGAAGAAAGGCGATATCATTGTTGCCGATAAGAATTTTGGCTGTGGAAGTTCCAGGGAGCATGCACCTATAGCTATCAAGGGTGCCGGGGTATCATGTGTAATAGCCAGGTCTTTTGCCCGTATTTTCTACCGGAATTGTATTAATACTGGACTGCCTATACTTGAATCTCCTGAGGCAGTTGATGCTATAAACGAAGGAGACGAAATAGAAGTTGAACTGGAAACAGGAAAGATAAGAAATCTAAAGACTAATGAGGTTTACCAGGCTACGCCCTTTCCTGAATTTATGCAGGAAATAATGGCAAAAGGTGGTCTGATCAATTATGTAAAGAATAAGGTGTAAGTTATAGAAAGGATGGTGTTAATGTACAAGATAGCGGTACTTCCTGGAGATGGTATAGGAGTAGAGATAGTACCTGAAGCATTAAAAACCCTAGAAGCTATTTCAAAGCAATATGGGCACAGTTTCGAGTTCAATGAAGCACTGGTAGGAGGTGCAGCTTATGATGAAGTAGGACATCCTCTGCCTGATGAGACAATAAATTTGTGCAAGAATTCTGATGCAGTACTATTAGGGGCTATAGGGGGACCTAAATGGGATAATTTACCTGTTCATTTGCGTCCAGAAGTAGGTGCGCTACTTCCATTGAGAAAGGAATTGGCACTGTTTGCCAATCTACGTCCCTGTACGCTTTTTCCGGGACTTCTCTATGCTTCAACCCTGAAGGAAGATGTAATTAGTGGGGTTGATATCATGGTAATTAGAGAACTGACCGGGGGGTTATATTTTGGCGAAAAGAGCCGTGAAAAAACCGCTGATGGAGGAGAAAAGGCAACTGATATATTAAGTTACTCAACGTATGAGATAGAAAGAATTGTCCGTTTTGCCTATGAAACAGCCCGCAGGCGGCGGAAAAAACTTTGTTCGGTGGATAAAGCCAATGTTCTTGAGACCTCACGTTTATGGAGAGAGTGTGTAAATGACTTGGCTGGAGACTATGCTGATGTTGAGACGAGCCATATGTATATAGATAATTGTTCTATGCAGTTAATCAGATATCCTAAACAGTTTGATGTAATAGTAACTGAAAACATGTTTGGGGATATACTTACCGATGAGGCTTCAATGTTGACCGGTTCTATTGGCATGTTACCCAGTGCTTCTATTGGCGGAGAGGTAGGTCTTTATGAGCCTTCCCACGGAAGTGCCCCGGATATCGCCGGGCAAAACAGGGCAAATCCACTGGCGACTATACTTTCTGCTGCAATGATGCTTAGATATTCGTTCAATCTGGAAGAAGAGGCCTGTTTAATTGAAAAGGCTGTACGGAGCGTTTTAGAAGAAGGCTACCGGACTCCGGATTTAATGGAGAAAGGGGCAAAATTGCTCAATACTGTTCAGATGGGAGATATAGTTGCAGAAAAAATAGAAAAGTTAGGAGTTGGGGGTAAGGAGTGAGGAACGAACGATAAAGAATTGGTGTGTGACCCCTTTCCCCTAACGTCTCACGTCTAATGAAAAAACAATGATAGGAGGTTAAACTGTTGGGAATAAAAAAATAGATGTTGTTATATATGATACTACCCTGCGTGATGGGGCCCAGGGAGAAGGGCTTTCATTTTCTTTAGATGACAAACTCAAGATAGCTGAAAGACTGGATTTTTTAGGAATTTCCTATATTGAAGGTGGTTGGCCGGGAAGTAATCCTAAAGATTTGGAATTCTTTCGGCAGGTTCAGAAATTGAATTTACAAAACTCGCGTATTACAGCTTTCAGTTCAACACGAAAACCTGGGGTACCTGTTGAAAAGGATAGTAATATTAGAACTATTTTAGAATCAGGCGTATCTACGGCTACAGTGTTTGGCAAGACATGGGATTTTCATGTGCTGCGGGCCCTGGAAACTACTCTGGATGAAAACCTCAGCATGATTGGAGACACTGTTTCTTACTTGAAAGACAGGGGATTGGAAGTAATATTTGATGCAGAGCATTTTTTTGATGGTTATAAAAATAATAGTAATTATGCCCTGCAGGTATTGCAAACTGCGGCTGATGCCGGAGCTGACTGGTTGGTGTTGTGTGATACCAACGGGGGATTGCTTCCCTGGGAAATTGAGAATATTATCAAACAGGTGAAAAGTTTTAAAGATATTCCCCTGGGAATTCATGCTCATAATGATTCGGCATGCGCAGTGAGCAATTCATTAATAGCGGTAAAACAGGGATGTATGCAGGTGCAGGGTACTATAAATGGTTACGGGGAACGGTGTGGAAATGCCGATCTCTGCTCGATAATTCCCAACCTGGAACTTAAAATGGGAATAAAAGCTCTGCCTGAGGGAAAACTCAAACATCTGAGCGAAGTCTCTCATTATGTAAGTGAGATAGCCAATATGCCTCATTATAATAGCCAGCCTTTTGTCGGTCATGGAGCGTTTGCTCACAAAGGCGGGATACATGTAAGTGCGTTATTAAAAGATTCTTTAACATATGAACATATAAACCCGGAAGAAGTAGGTAATCACCGCCGTGTCCTGGTGTCTGAGCTTTCAGGACTTTCCAATCTTCTTTACAAAGCCAGAGAATTGGGCATAGATGTTAATAGTTACGATGCTGAAACCCGTAAAGTTATAAAACAGATCAAAGAATTGGAAAATCAGGGTTTGCAGTTTGAAGGTGCTGATGCTTCACTGGAATTGTTTTTAAGAAAAGCGTTCGGACAGTATAAAGAATTCTTTCAGTTAAAAAATTTAAAAATAATCCTGGAAAAAAACGAAGATGAAGAAATTACTGCTGAAGCTATGATAAAAATTGCTGCAGGGGAGAAGACTTTCCATACAGCCACTGAAGGAGATGGGCCGGTTAATGCTCTTGATAATTCCCTGCGTAAAGCTTTAGTTGAAATGTATCCTAACATAAACGAAATGCACCTCAGTGATTATAAAGTCAGGGTCCTTAATGGAAATAAAGGGACAGCAGCTAGGGTAAGAGTTCTTATAGAATCATCTGATAAAACCACCAAGTGGAGTACAGTTGGGGTTTCAGAAAACATTATTGAAGCTTCCTGGCAGGCTATAGTAGACAGCATTAATTATATGTTAATGAAACAACACCTGGATCTATAAAAGAATAATTTTATATGGAAACTGTTTTCACTTCTGGCTAAAACCAGGGGTGTTTTTTTTATTCACAAAAATGTATTAAATTTGCTGCAATTTTTATGGTGTAAAAAAACAAATGTGGCATAAAGTAATAAAGGACTCGGGGACACCCCTGAAACCGCTATTTTATGGTATATTAATTAGAAGAATATTTTATCTGCTATGGGAGGTTTTGTAATAATATGAAAGCAATGATAATGGCGGCAGGAGTGGGGTCGAGGCTTATGCCTTTAACAATGAATGTACCAAAACCAATGATACCTGTGGTAAATCGACCGTTAATGGAAATCATTGTAGAGCTATTAAAAGAACATGGAATAAAGGAGTTAATTTCCAATTTGCATTACCATTCCCGGATAATCAGGAATCATTTTGGCGATGGAAGTAACTTTGGAGTATCCTTACACTATTCTTTAGAAGATGAACTTATGGGAACTGCCGGGGGAGTAAAAAACTGTGAATGGTTTTTAGATGATACTTTTATTATCATGAGTGGTGATGCTTTAACAGATGTTAATCTAACGGAATTACTTGCTGCTCATCGAAAAAATGGTGCTCTGGCTACGATAGCGCTTAAAGAAGTCGAAGAAGTCGAACAATTTGGAGTGGTTATTACAGATGATTATGGGAAAATACAAAAATTTCAGGAAAAGCCGCGCCCCGAAGAAGCTTTAAGCCATCTGGCAAATACCGGGATTTATATTTTTGAACCAGAAATATTTAAATACATACCGGCAGGGCAGTTTTATGATTTTGGCAAACAGGTTTTTCCTCACCTCGTTAAGATAGGAGCGCCGTTTTATGGGGTGCCTATTACGGATTACTGGTGTGACGTTGGTAATATTGACACATATCGCCAGGCAAATATTGATATTCTGCAGGATAAACTTAAAGTAAAAAAACATGGTAATATGAACCAGTATTCAAATAAGGCTAAAGTCCTTTTAGGTAATGAAACCTTGATAGAGGAGAATGTAGAATTAGAAGGCCATGTAGTAATCGGGGCAGGATGTAGAATAGAGTCCCATGCCATTATTCGTGACTGTGTTATATGGGATAATACTACTATTAGCTCAAAGGCTGTTTTAGATAAGTGTGTACTTGGGGATAACTGCAGTACTGGGTATTCTACAGTTATTAACCCCGGGGCAGTAATAGCCAGTGGTTGTATTCTAAATGATAATATAGAAATTGCTCCATCTATGAAAGTCTTTAGCTCAGGCACGGAGAATTTAGAACTCGAACAGGGATAGACTTTAAGGTTAAAACCAGCGGAAGATTTGTATGCCTATAAAGTATCCAACCCGGCTAATGACTGTCCGGGTTGCATAAAAAAGGAGTACAAAGATGGACAAGCATCAAAGAGTATGGGCAGCGCTTAATAAAGAAAAGGTAGACAGACCGCCTGCAGGAGAGATTTTAATTACTGATGAGTTTATTAAACAATTTACCGGTGGCAATCTGGAGTCTGTACTTGCTTGTTTAAATACTGACCTGGTTACCTTGAAAATAAACGAAAGTAAATCCAAATCCAGGTGGAGTTACTGGCAGCAGCAGGGCTATTTTATTTTTGGTTTTATGCAGGGGCCATTTATGCTTATGGCAGAAGAACTTGGCTGGAAAGAAATGTCATATTTGATAGTAAAAAAACCTGAAGAAGCAGAAAAAATTATGGGTAATTTTATTAACAACGGATCTAAATTGGCAGTTCAGGCTCTGGATGCTGGATGTGAAGGAATAATTATTGCAGATGATTTGGCTGGAAAACATGGGCTTCTAGTGTCTCCAACATTTTTATGTGCGCACTATTTTCCACTTTTAGCAAGGTTATTAAAAAGACTGGATTATAACACTGTACCTTTTATTTTTCACTCTGATGGTAATATACTTGATATTATTTCCTCTATTAAGGAAACTGGATTTTGGGGAATGCAGTGTCTGCAGCCTTCAGCAGGCATAAGTAAAGATAATTTTTCACTAGATATATTGGGGAATTGGGTTTTTTGGGGAAACTATGAGTATGAAGATATAGCAAAAATGAAAACTGTCGAACAGGTAGAAAATGAAGTGAATGAGCTATTAAAAGACTGGAGCAGCTTTCCGGGCTACATTTTTGGTTCCTCAGGAGGTTTATACAAGGGTATACCCCGGGAAATTGTAAAAACTGCTTATAATATTGTGAATAAGTGGCAAAAAGCTCCAGCTAAAACAAATAATATGTGAACCGATGTTATTCTTCTGATTTAAAATTAACACCATTAATGGTGCTTACCTTTCATGCAAGGTTTCAACTTTGCAAAATCCTTCTTATCACCTAAGCCAATGGTATTTTCATTGGACAATTTAATTTTCTTGCATTATTAGCTCAACTTTAGAGATTTTGCCGGTTTACTTATATTAGGCGGACGTGACCAATATTTTATATGAAATAATATAGTTGTTTTTGCAGACAGGGTAGAAACCAAATGATAT
>DAOUSQ010000067.1 GCA_030627145.1 Syntrophomonadaceae bacterium
AGATGGGACTAAAGATTTATCTGGATGGCAAATTTGTAGATGAAGAAAATGCGAAAATATCAGTTTTTGACCATGGTTACCTTTATGGAGATGGTATTTTTGAGGGTATAAGGGCTTATCATAATAGTATATTCCGCTTAAAGAATCATGTTGATCGCCTCTATGACTCGGCTAAAGCTATAAACATGGAGATTCCCATGTCAAGAGAAGAAATGTCTGAAGTAATCCTAAATACCTGCAGACAAAATAATTTGAGAGATGCTTACATACGCGTAGTTGTGTCCAGGGGAAAGGGAGACCTGGGTTTGGATCCCCAAAAATGTCCAGTGCCTACTGTAGTTTGTATTGCTTCGTCAATAAGCCTTTATCCAGAAGAGATGTATAAAAAGGGGCTGGCTGTAATAACTGTTCCTACTCGTCGTAATGGACCTGAAGGAGTAAATCCTCGTATAAAATCATTGAATTATTTAAACAATATTATGGCCAAAATAGAAGCTAATATAGCTGGAGTACCAGAAGCTATTCTTCTTAACCAGGAAGGATATGTTGCTGAATGTACCGGAGATAATATATTTATAGTGAAAAATGGGATTTTAAAAACACCTGCTATCCATGTAGGTATGCTTGAGGGAGTAACCCGTAATGAAGTCCTTAAGCTGGCCAGTAAACGTGGTATATCTACACAGGAGACAACGTTTACCCGTTATGATCTTTTTGTAGCGGATGAAGTATTTCTTACAGGTACTGCTGCTGAGCTCATTCCCGTGGTAAAAATTGATGACCGGGTAATAGCTGACGGAAACCCGGGTACTGTATTTAATCAATTACTGGGTGATTTCAGAGAATTGGTTAAAGAGCCAGAAGCCCTGATATTTACATAAAAAAAGTGTAAGTCATAAGGCCCAGTTAACAGAACACTTTAACCTTTGCTCCTAATCCAAAGTAACATAAGGAAGGAGAAGTTAAATGAAAAGTGATATTGCAAAAAAAGGGTTGGAAAAAGCTCCCCATCGGTCTTTATTCAAAGCACTGGGGTTAACCGATGAAGAGCTGTGTCGACCACTGGTTGGTATAGTTAATTCCATGAATGATATTGTACCAGGACATATCAATCTGGATAAAATTGGAGAAGCCGTGAAAGCCGGAGTTTTAATGGCAGGGGGAACCCCCCTGGAGTTTCATACCATTGGGGTATGTGATGGCATAGCTATGAATCACACGGGGATGAAGTATTCCCTGGGCAGTAGGGAACTTATTGCTGATTCAGTAGAGATAATGGCTGCTGCTCATGCTTTTGATGCGCTGGTTTTTATACCGAACTGTGACAAGATTGTTCCCGGTATGCTGATGGCTGCTGCCCGCTTAAACCTGCCTGCTATTTTTATAAGCGGTGGTCCCATGCTTGCCGGCACGGTAAATGGGCAAAAGGTAAGCCTCAGCCAGGTCTTTGAGGGGGTAGGGGCAGCCAGTGCAGGACGTATGGATATGGAGGAGCTGAAAAAGCTGGAGGAAAATGCCTGCCCTACCTGTGGTTCTTGTGCCGGGATGTTTACTGCTAATTCTATGAACTGTCTTACCGAAGCATTAGGGATGGGTTTGCCGGGTAATGGAACCATACCCGCAGTTTATTCAGAAAGAATTAGACTGGCCAAGCTGGCTGGTATGAAGATAATGGAACTTTTTGAAAAAGATATAAGACCTTCTGATATAATGACTTCCAGGGCTTTTCAAAATGCTATTCGTTTAGATATGGCTATTGGTTGTTCTACAAATTCGGTTTTGCATCTTATGGCCATAGCCAATGAAGCCGGAGTTGATATTGACCTGAAACTTTTTAACGAGATAAGTGCAAGTACACCCCACCTGTGCAAACTGAGTCCTGCCGGAGGGCATCATATGGAAGACCTCTACCAGGCAGGAGGGATTCAGGCTCTTTATAATGAGCTTAACAAAAAAGCTTTGATCAATACCGATTGTATGACAGTAACAGCAAAGACCATTGGTGAAAATATTGCTGAAAGACCGGTCTTAGACTATTCAGTTATTCGACCGGTTGATAACCCTTACAGTACCAGTGGCGGTCTGGCTATGCTATTTGGGAATCTAGCCATCGAAGGGGCAGTGGTTAAGAAGAGTGCGGTAGCAGAAGAAATGATGCAGCATGAAGGTCCGGCCCGGGTTTTTGATTCCGAAGAAGAGGCAGTAGAGGCCATAATGAACAACAGGATTCTAGCTGGAGATGTTATTGTGATACGCTATGAGGGCCCCAGCGGAGGACCAGGAATGAGGGAGATGCTTACACCTACGTCAGCAATAGCAGGGATGGGGCTGGATAAAGAAGTAGCTCTCATAACCGATGGCCGTTTTTCCGGAGCTACCAGAGGAGCTTCTATAGGGCATGTGTCTCCTGAAGCGGCAGCTGGAGGAATGATAGCTCTTGTTGAGGAAGGGGATTTAATACGAATAGATATTCCGGCCTGCAGGCTGGAACTACTAGTAGACGAAGCAATACTAGAAGAGAGAAGGGCCAGGTGGAAAGTTCCCGAACCAAAGATAAAAACTGGATATATGAAACGTTATTCTGAGATGGTACAATCAGCCAGTACCGGCGCAATATTTAAAAAGTAGATTTCCCAGGTTACTGGCGATATATAAAGCGGGCCATCCACAGCCCGCTATTATTTTATAGAATTTAAAAGAAGTCAATTGAAAAACCCCGTAAAATAAAGAAATTATTATTTTATATATAGCTAATAAATATGGAGGTGATCAGGTGCAACTGAATGGAGCTCAGATCCTGTTGCGTTGCTTGAAAGAAGAAGGAGTAGACACTATATTTGGTTATCCGGGTGGAGCAGTATTACCTATCTATGATGCACTTTATGATTCTGATATAAAACATATACTTACCCGGCATGAACAAGGAGCAGCCCATGCAGCAGATGGATATGCGCGGGTGACTGGCAAAGTGGGAGTTTGTATAGCAACTTCTGGACCTGGTGCTACTAACCTGGTAACAGGGATAGCAACTGCTTATATGGATTCAATTCCCATGGTGTGTTTTACCGGTCAGGTGGGTACACCTGTTATTGGTAAAGATGCTTTTCAGGAAGCTGATATAACCGGAATTACTCTGCCCATAACCAAGCACAACTACATTATAGAAAAGACTGAGGATGTAGCCAGGATAGTGAAGGAGGCTTTTTATATTGCCAGAACCAATCGCCCTGGTCCGGTTGTAGTAGATTTACCTAAAGATGTAATGGAAAGGACCATTAATCTTCAACCTGAAGAGGAAGAAATAAACATAAGAGGTTACCGGGTTGTTAAGGGATTCAATTCCGGCCAGGTTATTTCTGCGGTTGAATTAATACAAAAAGCACAGAGGCCAGTAATATATGCCGGGGGTGGGGTTATATCCTCCAATGCTTCGGAAGAGTTGAGGGAAATGGCTGAAAAAAGGAAGATACCTGTAACCACGACTCTTATGGGCATGGGGGGGTTCCCGTCCACGAATTACCTTTCACTCGGTATGCTGGGAATGCATGGTACCCGTTATGCCAATTACGCCATAGGAGAATGTGATGTGCTTATTGCCGTGGGAGTCAGATTTGATGATCGGGTTACAGGAAAAATCGACTCTTTTGCACCCCATGCCCGGGTTATTCACATAGATATAGATGTTGCGGAAATTGGCAAAAATGTGGATGTTGAAGTTCCCATAGTTGGTCAAGTAAAGGAAATTCTTCAGGCTATCAACCAGCGTCTCGATATAATTGATGAGTTTAGTGAGTGGCACCAGACCATAGACAGGTGGAAAGCAGAATATCCTTTACGCTATGGAACATCATCTGACGGGCGGATTATGCCGCAGCACGTTATTGAGAAAATATGCGATCTTACTCAGGGTAAAGCCATAATAACCACCGAAGTGGGACAAAATCAAATGTGGGCTGCCCATTACTATAAATTTAAATATCCCCGCAGCTTTTTAAGTTCAGGTGGACTGGGAACCATGGGATATGGATTCCCTGCTGCCATAGGGGCTAAAATTGCCCGGCCAGATCTGCCGGTTATTGATATTGCTGGAGATGGCAGTATTCAGATGAATATTCAGGAACTGGGTACAGCGGTACAATACAAACTTCCTGTTATAATCTGTATCCTGAACAACGAATTTTTAGGTATGGTCAGGCAGTGGCAGGGTCTTTTCTACGGGGGACGCTATTCTTACACCGATATAAGTCATCAGCCGGATTTTGTTAAATTGGCCGAGGCTTATGGTGCGGTAGGCATGAGGATTAAAGATGCCAACGATGTTGATGGTGCCCTGGTGGAAGCATTAAAGGTTACCGATCGTCCTGTGGTAATGGACTTCTTGGTTGAAAAAGAGGCTGACGTATACCCCATGGTACCACCTGGTGGATCCCTTTCAGAAATGTTGGGAGGTGACTAAGATGAGGAAACATACATTATCTGTTACGGTGGAAAATAAACCAGGTGTATTGACTCGTGTAGCCACCCTTTTTAGAAGAAGAGGATATAATATAGAGAGCCTTGCTGTAGGGGCAACTGAAAATCCAAGTATCTCCAGGATGACCATAGTTGTTGAAGGAGATGAAAAAGTAATTGAACAGGTGACCAAACAATTATATAAACTAATTGATGTGATTAAAATAGTAGATATTACTGAAGAACGTTCAGTAGAGCGCGAGCTGGTTTTAATTAAGGTTAAGGCAGATAATAATGTAAGGGCCGATATTGTCCAGATTGTGGATATATTTAGAGCTCGGATAGTCGATATAGGAAGAAATTCGCTTATCATTGAGGCTACCGGGGATTCTGGCAAGATTGATGCTATCGAAGATTCACTTAGACCTTTCGGGATAACCGAACTGGTGCGAACCGGTAAAGTAGCCATGGTTCGCGGCTGCAGGCAATAGTACTAAATTTAAAATTATAATTAAGGAGGTTATTTAGAATGGCGAAGATGTATTACGATGCCGATGCAAATTTAGATCTTCTAAAAGGAAAAACTGTAGGAGTTATGGGTTATGGGTCACAGGGGCATGCCCAGGCACAAAACCTGAATGAAAGTGGGGTTGATGTAGTAGTTGGACTAAGAAAACCCTGTGATGATTTTACTGAAAAAGAATGGAATGCTGTTGTTGAGGCAGGTATTATTCCAATGACGGTAGCAGAGGCGGCAAAGGCTGCAGATATTATCCAGATACTGGTACCTGATGAGATTCAGTCCCAGGTTTATAATGAGGAGATTAAACCCTATTTAAAAGAAGGAGATGCCCTGGGTTTCTCTCACGGTTTTAACATTCATTTTGGTCAAATAGTTCCCCCACCTTTTGTGGATGTTTTTATGGTTGCTCCAAAAAGTCCTGGACATCTGGTGAGGCGTATGTATCAAAAAGGCGTAGGAGTCCCTGGGCTTATTGCTGTACAGCAGGATTATAGTGGAAAAGCTAAAGAATTAGGGCTTGCCTATGCCTGTGGTATAGGTTGCACCAGGGCCGGGGTTATAGAAACAACTTTCCAGGAAGAAACGGAAACTGACCTTTTTGGGGAACAATGTGTATTATGCGGTGGGGTTACTGAACTGGTAAAAGCAGGTTTCGAGACTCTTGTAGAGGCCGGGTACCAGCCGGAAATAGCCTATTTTGAATGTATGCATGAGCTTAAATTGATTGTAGACCTCATGTATGAAGGTGGAATGAGTTACATGCGTTATTCCATAAGTGATACTGCTGAGTGGGGAGATTATACCAAGGGTCCTGAAATAATAGGGGAAGAAGTAAGGTATGCAATGTATGAAGCGTTAAAGGATATTCAAGAGGGCAAATTTGCCAAGAACTGGCTCTTAGAAAATCGGGTAGGTCGTCCTCAATTTAATGCTTTAAGAAGACAAAATAAGGAGCACCTTATTGAGAAAGTAGGAGCTGATCTTCGTTCTATGATGCCCTGGCTTAAAGAAAGCAAATAGAATAGTCTGATATACAGGGGACAAGGAGTAAGTGGTAGATGAAAGAAAAGCAACAGGCAGATAGCATAATCTCCTCTTTTCCTTGCCTCCGGATTAAATACAGGAGGAAAATTATGGCAGATAGCAAACGCATTTTTCTTTTTG
>DAOUSQ010000044.1 GCA_030627145.1 Syntrophomonadaceae bacterium
AAAATTAGATATTTTGCACAAAAACTGGCTGATGAGGGTAAGACTGAGATGGCCCGAATGTTTAATTTGATGGCACATGGTTATGGTCTCAGCCAGGTGTTAGAAGATGAAACGTTTCTCACCTGTACAGCCTGGAGCTGGGCAAGTTATAGTTTTAAAGGTGGGCTAAATATACCGACTCCTATAACTACCAGCGTGGAAAACCGCTGGTTTAACCACGATTTTCTTGAGTATCTATATCAGGAATTAGGATATGATAGTGAAGAAATAATGCAAATTGTTTTCCGATTTATTCAAGCAGGTAAGAGTGAACATAATCTATTAGATACACTTCTTCCAACCAGGCCTAAAGATGTAACTGTTGTAGTACAGGAAACAACCAGCGAGCCCAGCAAGTATCTAAAGCGTTATGAAAGGAACCCTATTCTTGAACCAGTGGAAGAGAATAAATGGGAATCCAAATATGTTTTGAATCCGGGCGCCTTAAGAATAAAAGATAAAGTCTATTTGTTTTACCGTGCAGTAGGCAAGGATGATATTTCTCACATTGGACTGGCAATCAGTGATGGTTATAATATTTTACAAAGACTGCCTGAACCAATTTTTTCACCAGCTACTCCTGAAGAAAAAATGGGATGTGAAGATCCAAGATTAATTATTGTTGAAGATAAAATATTTATGCTCTATACAGCATATGATGGAAACATTGCTCAGATAGCTGCAGCTTCAATAAAAGTTGAGGATTTTATTAAGGGGGATTATAAAAACTGGCAAAGAGAAGGTCTGGCATTCAAAAATATATGGGATAAAGATGCAATTTTATTCCCTGAAAAAATTAATGGGAAATATGTTATTTATCATAGAATAGAGCCGAGTATCTGGGTTACTTATATGAATGAAGTAAAATTCCCTTTGAAAGAAAAACACGCTATTATTATAGGACCCAGACCTGGTCGTATGTGGGACTCTTTGAAAATTGGGGCAGGGGCGCAACCTCTTAAGACTAAATATGGATGGCTTTTGATATATCATGGAGTAGATTACAATTATGTTTATCGTCTGGGAGTAATACTTGTTGATTTAAATAATCCCCAGAAAGTTATATATCGCTCTCCCAATCCTATATTAGAACCTGAAGAAGATTATGAAATAGGATTAAGCGGTGCATGGGTACCCAATGTGGTGTTTACCTGTGGAGCAGTACCTGGCTATGATAAAGAAGTGCTTGAAGATGATGACGAAATACTAGTATATTATGGTGCAGCTGATACAAGTATAGGAGTAGCCACAGCCACACTTGCTGAATTAATCCCGGAAGAATTTCGATAATAATTATATATTAAAAAGAACCGGAATATCTCCAGCCTTTTTAAAATAATAAATTTCAAGAGGATTTATCTATATCTATTTCTTGTTCAATAAATCCTTTCATCAGTGTATCGCTGAATAATAGGGAAAGGACTGCCTCTGCACCTTGATTTAAATTTAAACCTTCGGGAGTTAAAGCGTCACAACATCCTCCGGTATTCTCATCATAAAGAGAAATCCCGTGTATATTTTTACCGCGATACCATTTATAAGCTTTAACAGCAAGTTCTAAATATTCTATCTCACCAATTATTTCATAGGCTTCAAGACATGAATAAACAACCGAAACCGCGTCTACTGGTTGTTGATCAAATAATGGTATAGTTCCACCTTTTTGATACCATCCCCTGTTTCCAATTATATTTAAATATCCGTTTTTAAAAAGTGTATTACACAGGAAATTTAAAGAATCATGCCCTGTTTTCAAGCATTTCTTATCTCCATTTACTGCATAAACGTTAAACAGAGCTTGAGGTAATATTCCATTACAGTAAGTTAAATTTTCTTCAAACCACATCCAGTTTTTACTGTGATTTAATTGGTAAAAACTTATTAAGCGTTCACTCAAAAGGGAAACAAGTCTATCAAATTTCTTACCATCAAAATCTTCTGGTTGGCTTTTACATAATGCAAGAAGGGCATAAGCAATTCCACGGGGAGAACTGAAATTAATAACCCGCATAATATTTCGAATTAGCATTTCTTTACACATGTTGCTTACTTTATTCCATTGACTTAAAGTACCCAGGCTGCAGGCAAGTAATGCTCTCCCGATGCTGTCCTCAGAGTCAAAACGAGAGGAATATTTATTTTGAAAGAAGAAATTTGACCAACTCCCATCACTTCTCTGAGAATTGTAAAGGTAGGATGCATATTTAATAGCATAATTATATCCATTTTCCATTGATAAGGATACAATAAAAGCCCGGGCATTATCATCCAGAGTATAACCACTCATAGGATCAGGGGTAGATAATACTGAAAACTGCAGCATGCCGATTTCATCAGTCATATGCAATAAATGTCTATAATCCGGCATAATTTAAATTTTTCTCCTCCTTTTTACGGGTTTGAATTAAAATATTATTAATTAGCTCAGTATAATTTTTCCCAATATTTGGCCAACTCCAGGTTTTTCCTAACTCGTAGGCCTTTTGCATTAAACTGGATTTAAGTTCAGGGTCAGATAATATTTTTTTAATTAATTCTGCTAATATATGGGGATCAGCTTCATCTGCTAAAAGCCCCCGTCCATTATTTAATACTTCAAGTGCATAAGAATAGGATGTTGATACAATAGCTCTTCCGCATCCAACGGCGAAAGCTAAAGTACCGCTTACTGCCTGGTCTTTATTAGGATAAGGACTCAGGTAAATATCAGTGAGGTACAGGTATTCTCCTAATTCTTCATCAGATAAAAATTTGTTTACAAAGTGTATATTATCTTCTATTTGTAAATCGTGAACCAGGTTTTCAAGCATATGGCGATATCTTTCTCCCTCATATTTTTGTAATGTAGGATGGGTTTGCCCCAGGATAAAATAATGAGCTGAAGGAAAATTTTTTACTACTTCAGCCATTGCTTTTATTCCCAGATCTAATCCTTTTCCAGGTCCAATAAGGCCGAAAGTAGTTATGATATTTTTATCAGCCAGGTCATATTTGTGTTTTAATTTTTCTGCCGGATGCTTTTTAAAATCAGGTACTCCATGGTTTATTACATGGATAGACTCAGAAGCAACTCCATATAGATCATGCAGAAGATGTGATGATTTCTCCGTCATGCATACTACAGCTGATGCATTTAAACACAATTTATTAAGAACATATTTTTGATTTCTCTTTGGTTGTGGTAATACAGTATGAGTTACAACAATATATGGCTTATTGAGCATTTCAATAAAATCTATAATGAATTCACCGTCTTGTCCACCATATATGCCGTATTCATGCTGGATAATTACCATGTCAATATCAGGGTCATTATTAATATGATGTGCTGCCTTAATATAATCACGTTTTTTTTGCTGCCTTATTTTAAAAATTACTTCCTTTCCATAACGGTCTTTAAAATCAGTATCAAATACTGCCATTATTTTAACATTATTTTTTTGAAGTAAAAGACTTTTATACAAATCCATGGAAAATGTAGCAATACCACATTGTTTTGGGGGGTAAGTTCCCAGGTTAACTATAGTCATAATCTTATCACTCCTTAATCTTATGATATTATTTTTTACAGGTAACTATTTTCCACCCCGATTTCTGCTAAGTAGGAAAATAATTCATTTGTTATATTATCAAGTGTTTCCATAGTATTACCTTCACAACGAACAATTATTTCTGGACCGGTATTTGAAGCACGAACAAGCCCCCAGCCATTGGGAAATAGTATTCGTGCCCCATCAATATCAATAATTTTGTATTTGTTTTTAAAATGGTTAAGAACCTTGTCAACAATATCAAATTTTTCCTCATCAGAACTGGTTAACCGGATTTCGGGAGTTGCATAATACCGGGGAACATCTGAAAGCATTTCACTTATTGTTTTTTCACTTCTGGATAACAAAGCAATAAGCCTTGCTCCGGCATAGAGGGCATCATCAAAACCGTAGTAATCATCAGCAAAAAACAGGTGTCCCGACATTTCCCCTGTAAAAACAGCGCCTATTTCTTTCATTTTAGCTTTTATTAAAGAGTGGCCTGTTTTATAGATAATTGGCTCGCCTCCCAACCGTTCTATTTCATCAATCAGGCTCTGGGAACATTTTACTTCGACTATACATTTGGATTTAGGATAACGGGGCAGAATATCTCGCCAGAATAATATCATGAGCATATCTCCCCATATTATGTTTCCTTCAGCATCAACTACTCCTAACCGGTCACCATCCCCGTCAATTCCTATACCTATGGCTGCATTATTTTTTTGCACTTCAATAATTAAATCCTTCATATTTTCTGGATCTACAGGATCAGGATGATGATTGGGAAAAGTAGGATCAGATTTACAATAAAGTTCGATTACTTCACAACCGAGGCGGCGAAATATATCAGGTGCGAAAAAAGAAGCGGTTCCATTTCCACAGTCAACTACAATTTTGGGGATATGAGGCCCGAGTTTTATTTTATTATTTATCATTTCCATATAATCTTCAGTAATGTCGATATTTTGAATTGAGCCCTTTGAAGCAGAAATAAAATCTTTTTTGTCAATCATTTCTCGAATATTTTGAATCTGTTCCCCATAAATGGTGGAATCTCCAAGAAGAAGCTTACAACCGTTATATTCGGATGGATTATGACTTGCAGTTATCATAATACCAGCTTTAATATCCATATGCCTGCCTGCAAAATAAAACATAGGAGTAACAACCACTCCCAGGTCGACTATTTCACAGCCTGAATTTAACAGAGCATCTACAGTTATATCACGCATATGCGGTGAAGAAAGGCGATTATCTCTTCCCACTAATACTTTTTTATGTCCGGATCTAATAGCGTAAGTAGCAAAAGCTCGTGCTATATCATACATAAGCCTGTCATCAAGTTCCTTATTAACTATTCCCCTTATATCATATTGTCGAAAGATGTTCTTCATACAAATCCCCTCCTTAAGCATTTCCAATGATATTTGAACTATAATAAATCAAAACGCTTCTGTTGCTTCAGGTAATCAACTATATTACGTACATCCTGAGATTTATTACGGTCAGCCACTAGAATAATGTCATCAGTTTCCACTAATAACACGTCCTGCAGGCCATATAACACTACAGTTTTTTCAGACTGTTTTACAATACAGTTATTACTTTCCATAACAATAATATCTTTACCGGTACAGACATTATTTTTGTTATCTTGTTTATGCAGTTCAGCCAGAGCATCCCAGCTTCCCAGGTCACACCAGCCGAAATTGCCTGGAATAACAGCCATACGATTAGATTTTTCAGCTATTGCATAATCCAGGCTGATATCGGGAAGATCAGAGTAAGAATTAATATATTTATCATAGCCCTGCGCTATTTTTTCAAATACTTCGGGCAGGTATTTCTGAAATTCTTCTAATAAAACTCTGGCTTTTCCCATGTATATACCTGCATTCCACATATGCTGCCCTGTTGTTAAATAGGATTTAGCTGCTTGCAGGTCTGGTTTTTCGCAGAATGAATTCACTTGATATACTCCTGGTATTTCTCCAATCTCCCATTTTATTCTTTCTATATACCCAAAACCAGTTTCTGGACGAGTGGGAGGGATACCAATAGTTACCAGGTGATCATTTTTAGCAGTAAGGATACCGCGATTGATGCTTTCAGTAAATGCTTCAATATCAAGAACATGGTGGTCTGCCGGGAAAAAACCTAAAATAGCGTCTTGATTTTCTCTATAATATTTTGATAGAATCAGTCCTGCTGCGGGGGCAGTATTTTTCCCCTCTGGTTCACTGAGAATTTCAATAAGATGAGCATCAGTTCTTTCCTTTACAATTTGCTCAATACTACCTAAAAGGGCATCACTGGTGATAATAATTATATGTTCAGAACCAGCTGTAATTAAGCGATCAATTGTATGATCAAGCATTGATTTATTTTCTATAAATTTGCAAATCTGTTTAGGATGTTCTTTACGACTTTCTGGCCAGAGGCGCAAACCTTTCCCACCGGCTAGGATTACTGAAATCATAATTTGTACCTCCATTTAAGCTGACAATCTATTTTATGTTATAACCAATATAAAATATTCTTGTAACTTAATGTCAAACAACTAAAACAAAATAAAATTTTCTACACTCCTATTAGTATGACCGCTTATGAAGGATTCTATAAGTAGTTGTTATTATAGTAAAAAATAATAGATTTAAAAGCATAAAAAACTATAATAAATGAATTGATAAATACATAAGTTATATTAATATAAATTTTAACCATAAATAGCCAATTTTGCAACCCCTCGGTATATGTATGATTGTTTGTCAATGGTATAATTAATAGGGGTGATTTTATGACAATGGAAATTAAGATGCAGGTATTAAAAGAGACAAATAAAAAAATAAATGATCTTAAGGAATTTAACATTCCCGTTTTACTAAAAACTATTGATGAATATGAAAAGGCCGATGCTGAAAAGCTGTTTATTGATCAGCAGAAAGCTCTGCTGCAGAAAGCATATGCCAGGATAGATGAACTTGAAGCTAAACGCAACAGGATTATGAAAGAATTAGCCAGAGATTTTTAATAGTTGCAGGAATCCGGTGAGTTTTTGCCAGAAAGCATTAGGTCTATTTAGTGTTTAAATTATGTTGGACAAAACCCATGTATAACACCTGTCTAATATAGATAGGTGTTTATTTTATGATAAAAAAGCCCTAAAAAATAATACAATATAGGACTTGCTATAGTTTGTTATTTACTTTCGGGAGGTTATACAGGACTCTTTTTTTCTTTGAAAGGTTTTATAATAGGTATTAATAGGTATTTTCTCTTAGTAATACCTTTTGTTATGGGGGGGATGGGTGCTGGTGACGTAAAACTGCTGGGAGTTATCGGCGTTTTAAAAGGAAGTATTTTTGTATTTGATACTTTTTTGTGGATGGCTATATGGGGTGGAGTAATAGCAGTAATACTTTTAATTAGCAAAAGACAATTCAAAGATACCATATTAAGGATGGGACGCGGGGTATTTTTAGCTCGGCTGGGTATTGTTAAATTATCTGATTCGCTGAGTGAGTACGAACTGAGCAATTATTTTCCCTATGTGCTGGCAATTGGCCTGGGGGGTATTAACCTGTTATTTCCAGAACTGGTGGTGGCGATAATGAGATACTTTGTAAATCTCGTAAGAAAGAAGCCCAGGCTATGGTGGAATTAGCCCTGGTACTGCCTATTCTATTAGTTTTGGTTCTTGGGATTTTTGAATTTGGGCGTATACTCGGATCTTATATGTTGATAAATGATCTGGCCAGAGGTGGTGTTCGATATGGAGTGGTAGGACATAATGACAGTGAAATCCAGAGCCTTATTTTAACCAGGCATGCCTGGTTAAATGACGAAGATATTTTTGTGACTATCGTACCGTCTTTTGAAAACAGGCAAAAGGGTAATTCTCTAGCGTGAGTTTACTACACCTTTAGAGAAAAACACCTTTCAGCCCTTTAATATCAAGGGTTTGCGAGATGAATGCGTGTATATACTAAAAGTC